>DOZQ01000278.1 GCA_003517915.1 Oscillospiraceae bacterium
ACCGCCGAGCTTGCCCGGCTGCAGGCCGAAGAGGATGAGGCCGTGAGGGAATGGGAGGAAAGCGCCCGGTCGCTTGAAGAACTTTTGAAGATTGACAGTTGAGATAAAAAACGGTAAAATATACACGGATACATATTGTGTCCCGGAGGACAGTATATACCTTTCGGGTAAGGGCGGTTGGTCCACTTCTTTAAAAATCACTCTTTCAGTCGAGTTATTGATGAAAAAGTGAAAGGAAGTGGTTTTTATGAAGCTTTTAAAGCTGATCGTGATGTTGTTGATTTTAACAACCCTCGAAAAAAATGCTTGAAGACATAAAAAAATAAACCCGCCCACCAGTCCACGGTCGCAGGTTTATTTCTGTTGTTGATGGACTAATCGCCTAAAAGCGTACTGTCCTCTGTTTATTATTATACGCCGCATTCTAAAAATGTCAATACCATAGATAAATACGCCGACATCCTGCGATTTGAAGGTCGTTGATTTAGAGATTTGCTATAGTCCGGAGGTTTTTATGAAGGTTTTATACATAACCGATTTGGACGGGACACTGCTGAATAAAAAGCAGAAGGTCTCGGAAAAATCCCGCGAAATTCTGAACCGTCTGCTGGCGGACGGCCTTTTGTTCAGCGTCGCGACCGCCCGCTCGCCGGTTTCTACCCTCCCGCTTCTCGAGGGGATTAATATAAGGCTGCCGCTGGTGCTTATGAACGGTGTTATGCTGTATGACGCGGCGGAGAAAAAAGCCATAGAGATAAAAGCCATTGAAAGGGATACGGCCTGCCGGACAATCGACATATTCGAGCGGTGCGGATGTCCCCCGTATGTTTATGGCTATGACGATGGGATTTATCTTGAATATAAAAAAATACACCGACCCGAGTCGGCGGCGTTTTTCAGCGAGCGGCGGGAGGGCTATAAGCGGCTTGAGCGCTGCTCGGAATATGATCTCAGCCGCCCGGTGATCTATATCAACATGATGGGCGAGGAGCGGATTATGTCCGAAATAAAAAACAAGCTGCGTGATGTGAGCGGCATACGCTATGCCTATTATCCCGACAATTACGACATGGGACTGTGGTTTTTAGAGGTGTTCGGTGCCGGGGCGGATAAGGGGCTGGGCGCAGCTAGGCTGGCGGAGATTACAGGCGCTGAGCGTATAGCCGCCTTCGGGGATAATTACAACGACCTGCCGCTGCTTGAAAAGGCGGATTTGAGTTTTGCTCCTGCCGGCTCACCCGAAGAGGTCAGGAGCGCGGCCGACGCGGTTATTGCCGAAAACGACCGGGATTCGGTCGCAAAATGCATAGAGACACTTTATAAAGTTTATGGCGGCTCCGCTTAATCGGAACCGCCATATGAAAAAAGGAAGTTATACATGAAGCTCATAAGGGAAAAAACCTTTTATAAATCACTGCTTGCCATAACCGTGCCGATAGTGCTGCAAAATCTTATAAATGTCGGCGTCAGCATGCTGGATACCGTGATGCTGGCGGGATTAAATCAGTCGGCGCTGTCGGCGTCCATGCTGGCAAACCAGCTTTATTTTATTCTTGTCGTGGCGTTTTTCGGGGTCGCGGGCGGCGCGTCGGTGCTGACCGCACAGTATTGGGGCAAAAAAGACACAAAGGCAATAAGAAGGATTTTAGGCATGTCGCTGCGTTACGCGGTGATTATCGCGGCGCTGTTTGCCGCCGCCGCAATTTTCGCGCCCCGCGTCGTCATGCAGATTTATACCAACAATGAAAACCTGATAACGCTGGGCGCGAGTTATCTGCGCATAATAGGCTTTTCATATATTCTGTCGGCGGTGACAGTGGTTTATCTGGGCATACTCCGCTCTACCGGCAATGTACGCGTGGCGACGGCGGTTTACAGCCTTTCGATGGTTGTAAACGGTGTATTCAATTATCTGCTGATATTCGGCGCGTTCGGCTTCCCCGAAATGGGGATTGAGGGCGCGGCGCTTGCCACCTTGATAGCGAGGGTCTGTGAGATTGTTTTTGTGTCGTTTTACGCGCTTGCCAAAGAAAAGCAAATCAGGTTCAAGCTGAAATATTTCTTTTACCGCAATCGAACCCTGTTTAGGGATTTTCTGAGGTTTTCGGCTCCGGTTATACTCAACGAGCTGGCTTGGAGCACGGGCTTTTCAATGCAGTCGGCGGTGCTGGGGCATATGAGCGAGGACGCGGTGGCGGCGAATTCCATAATCTCGGTGGTGTCACGCCTGGTGACGGTCGGGGTATTCGGCATGGCGAACGCCTCGGCGGTTATGATAGGCAATGAGGTCGGCAGAGGCCGGGAGGAAAGCGCCAAAAACCAGGCGCGCACCATGCTTATAATTTCTTTGGGGCTGGGGATTATTTCCTCAGGGCTGATACTTTTGATAAGGGCTTTTATGCCGGCGTTTGCCGCAGGGGTACAGCTTACGCCTGCGGCGCTTTCGCTGCTTATGAAAATGATGCTGACCAGCGCGCTTTATATTCTGTTCCATTCGTTTAACGGCACTAATATCATCGGGGTGCTCAGGGGCGGCGGGGATTCCCGCTTCGGGATGATTTTAGACGCGGGGGTTTTATGGTTTACCTCGCTGCTGCTGGGTCCGCTGTGCGGCTTTGTGCTTAAAATCCCGGTTGAGTGGGTGTTCTTTGTCATGATGCTGGATGAGCCGATAAAATTCCTGCCGGGAATTTTACGTTTCCGTTCGGGACGCTGGCTGCGCAATGTCACAAGAAACGACGATTTCGCCTAAAAAACAGGAGCGCGCCAACCGGCGCGCTCCATTCCGATATCAGTCAATCATCTTCCCCGTAAATTACCGGCATACGGCGTTTGTGCTCGCTTTTTTTATATGCCCGCTCGATTTTTGAAAAATCCTTTTCGTTCACGTTTCCGGTAAGCAAATAGTCGTCTATCGCGGCGTAGGATATTCCCATTTCCCGCTCGTCGGTCTGCCCTTCAAATAATCCTGCCGAGGGCGCTTTTTCTATTATCTCGCGCGGTGTCCCCAAAAAACGCAAAAATTCATAGACCTCGGTTACGGTCAAATCCCCTATGGGATTAAAATCACACGCGCCGTCTCCCCACTTTGTAAAATAACCCATGCTTCTCTCACTTTTGTTGCCGGTGCCGGCGACAAGACTGTTGCGGCTGCCAGCTATGGTATAAAGCGCCGTCATACGAAGCCTCGGCGCGATGTTCGCGGCGGCTTCGGCGGTTACGGGCTGACTTACGGAAATAGCGGAGGTCAGGGCGTTTTGCGCGGGGGCAAGATCCATAATTAAATAGGGGATTGAAAATTTGTCGGCAAGCAGCTTTGCGTGCGCGATATCCTCGCCGTAATTCCTGGTGGAGCCGCAGGGCATCATCACCGCAAGCAGCTTGTCACAGGCTCTGCGGCACAATATTCCGACGAGGGCGCAGTCCTTGCCGCCCGAATTGCCGAAGACAATACCATCAGCGCCGCTGTCACCAAGCATCCGCCTTATGAAGTCTACTCTTTTTTCTGTTTCAAGCTTATAATCCCGCATGTTTTAGATAATCTCCCCGTCGAAAACAAAACGTGCGGGGCCGGTCATAAGCACGGTTCCGTCTTCTTTGTAAAGGATTTTAAGCTCCCCGCCGCGCAGCCGCACGGTGATATCTTCGCCGCGCGCAGTATGGCCGCATTCGGCCGCCGCGACCGCCGCCGCGC
>DOZQ01000100.1 GCA_003517915.1 Oscillospiraceae bacterium
ATCTGATAAATCAAAATAAATAACGCGGCTGTCATTCCGGCACTGCCGGAAAGCACGAAGAAAAGAGACACCGAAAAACCTATAACTTGAAGTGCCGTTTGTATCAGCATCGCTAAATACAGCTTTTTGCGCAGACCGAAGCAGGAACAGATAAGAGAGAAAAAATTGGTAATGCGGCCTTTGTAAGCCGCCAAGGCGTCGGCCGTTTCGGCGGGCGACGTATTTTCCAAATAAGCGTCACTGCCCCTTTTGTCCATAACTTTAAAATGATTTTCCGTGCCGCCGAACTGCGCCGCTAACATTTCCTCATCGATATTAGGATCGGTGGAATGCACCAGCATATGTATTCCGCACCGCAAAAGCCTAGAAATCGAACGGCGTATTGTTCCGTTCGCAGTATAGCTTAAAATGAAAATCGCGTCAAGCTCCCCATCGGTGGAAAAATATAGGGTAAAACGGTTGCTTTGCTTTATGCTGCGCTCCTTTTCAGGGGTCAGCACAGGCACGCCGTGCTCTGTCATAAGCCTTCGGTTACCGATCAAAATCCTGTGTCCCGAAACCATCCCGGTAAATCCGCCCTGATATATGACATTCATAGAATCCACTTTGGGCAGAATCTTTCTGCGACCCAGCGTAACCTTGTCAAAAACTCCGGCCAAAGGCCCGCCTGCCTCAACAATCAGCGCAGTCGCATCCAATATAATGCGGTCAATCGGTACTACGCCCATCGTTTTAATCCCATATAATGTAATCGAACCCTCAGGGAACAATTCCTCTGCGTCCACCGTGACGGCGTCAAGGCGGCTGAAGGATTCGACCGCCTTAAATCCGGTCAGCATAGCTCCTCTGGATTTAAGGCTCCCGGTACAGCGGTTAAGGATATAACCCGAGGCGCCACCCTGAGTAAACGGCACCGAAAGCGCGGCAAAAGCCGTAAAAGCCGCCAAAGCCGCCGGGAATGACCATGTGGCAATAAACGTGATAATAAAGCCCAGCAGGCATCCTCCCAGCGCTATTGGCGCGAACATCTTGAAGGTGCCCTCAAACGGATCGTCACCGAAGGAATTGCTTATAAATCTGCCGACATTCGCCGCCTCGCCCGCACATGCGACCTCCGCGTCGCCGAAAGAGTGCCCCTCGGCCATTCTGTTCGCCTGAATTTGATTGTCCACGATCTTGCCGACATTCTTTACCTCGTCGTTCGCTATCATAGCAAAGTTCTTTTCCGCGCTCCTGGCCATAAAAAACTTGCCTAAGGCACCGCCCGCCAAAGCAAAGATCACACATGCGGCATAAACCTTCTGCCCCTGCGTCGGAGGAAGGGCTCCCGATGGCGAAGGTATCAGCAGGGTCAGCGTATGCAGCAACGCAATCGCCGCTGCTGTAGCCACTGGCGTATCCGCGCCGGGACGACCCCAGCGCAGCGATAAAATTCCGCTTTTCACAATATCAAGATTGACAAATGCCGAAAAAGCTATCAAAGCGGCGCTTATAAACAGCATTACAAAGGAATTGCCCGCCTCCCCCGCAAACTGCGAAAGCACCAGCAGCACGGCCGACAGCGCCCCGGCGGACGCGGTGAGCACCGCATGGGTAAAGGCCTTTTCCCTACGGGTTTTAAGTTCGATTCTGACACGCGCAGGATCCTCCGGCGGCACCGAAGCGGGCGCTCCGGCTGCGCGTTTTGAAGCCGCGCGTTTAGTCCTTCTCTTATCGGATACGATGTCGGCGTCTTCCCATAAGTCCGGCTGTACTCCGGCGTCAATGTCTTCCTCAGGCGTTTCATACCGCGCGTGATATTCCTCGTCCCGGCGGTTCAGCCGTCTGGCCCGCTGCGCAAATCCCCCGCCCGGTTTCGCCTCGTCCGGCTCGGGTCTAGCCTCGGAAAATTTCTCCTGCGCAGCCTGCTGCACGCTCGGTTCGTAATCTTCCTTGGTATATTGGCGCGGTGGCTTTTTCGCTTTTTTCGCGGCAAGCCGCGCGGCGGCGGTTCTTTCCGCCCTGACCCTAGCCTCTTCCTCGAGCCTTGCAGCCTCTTCGGCCTGCTCCCGCTCAATTCTCTCTACTTCCTCGGCCTGTTCCCTCTCGAGCCTTGCAGCCTCTTCGGCGCGCTCAAGCTCCAGCTTTTCCTGTTTATGTAACTCGTCTATTTCACGAACAGCAGAGGTTATTATCTCATCAATATTCTCATCCTCACCGCGAACCAAAGAAACCTGTGATTCGGCGGTGGACTGCGGTTCGGGCTGTTTTTTAATATCCAGAACCGGCAACTCCGCTTTTTCAGCGGTTTGAAGCTCCGGCGCGGAGATTTGTGCGGCGGCAGAAACATCCGTCTTTTTAACCACCGATGTAAAACGCTTTTTAGAGGCTGACGTTTCCGGCTCAACTGTCGGCTCAGGTGCGTCCTCCAGATCCATCTGCACGGCCTGTTTTGCCGCAGAAGTTTTAAGCTTGCCCTTAAATATTCTTGAGCTGCTTTCTGAAGCTTCATCATCCGGTGGCGGTTCGTCAAGAAGCAACTCCTCCGGCTCTTCTTTGGCGCGGCGCTTGCTCCCAAACCATGCGCGCTTTTCGCGCACCGGCTCGGGCTCTTCTTCCGGCAAGGGCTCGTCCAAAAAGAACTCCTCCGGCTCTTCTTT
>DOZQ01000269.1 GCA_003517915.1 Oscillospiraceae bacterium
CGCCGGCTTGTTTGACAGAATGTATCCGGCGCCCGAATAGTATTCGGATCTCGACGAATCGTGCGTTCTTATCAGCGACAGCCCATATAAATGGGCAACCGGCGCAATCGGCCGAGGTCATGCTGGGATACGCAGCGCCTGGAGTTTTTCAGTACGTCTCACTCTGGATTGATTACTTTTGATGACTCTCTACGCTCTGACTGAACCAGCGTACCTGGGTCAACGGAATAATACGTTATTTCCCGTTATCCAAACGGAGCCAAAGTATGTATCCGCCGAATCGAACCTCCGAACAGCTAAATTCTTCGAGATAGCCGTCAAACCAACGAACAGTAACAGTATTCAATTTTTGTCCTCCTCCATTTTGTCGCCAAAAGCAGGAGCGCATTCTTGCTCGGAGCAAAGCGGTTTTGTCTTTTCTGCCAGTTTCAGCGCAAAAAACTTCTTCCAGCATTCAGCGTAATTATCATCATCGCAATGCGCTTCACACCAAGACCGCGCATTCTCGAACATGTAACCGTCAACATCGTAATAATTACACGGCATGTCAAAAATCTCGGCGAGCATGTCATAAACGGCGGCCGATTTTGCCTCTGCCCGCTGTAACGCCTCATAGCGTTTGCGGGAGTCACCCAAGCCGATAACCCGCTTTATCTCAGCCCAGGCGATAGCGATATTAAGGCGGTCGCCGTCCACTATGTTATTTTGCGGCGCTGGAATGCTCTCGTCGAGAACGCGAATCGCTTCATCTAATCGCATTCATGCTGCACCTCCTCCAAAACCCTAAACGCAATGAGTACTTCATTCGGCGTATAAACATAAGTCGAATATTTAGTGCATGTACCGTCCGCATCAAAGGCCCATCCTTTTGCGGCGCCAAAATCACACCATGCGCCAAGCCCGTTATTAGCCTTTGAGATATGGTGCTCAGGCTCTCCGTCGACAACGCTGTAAAAGCTTGTACTGTTAACTTTAGTCACGCGCCGGATTTGCCCCACATACGCAGAGCGATTATGCTGTAAAATTTCAAACTTAACACCAGGCTTGAAAGCCCTTTTAAGCTGTGATAGATTTTTAATTGTCATGCTGCACCTCCGTTTCTTTAACTCGACGGGGCCTGCGCCCGATGGCCAAGCCCAAAACCCAGGGTGCCAACGGGCTCAGCGGAGCATTAAAGACCAACCATATTAAAAAGCGTTTCATTTCTCACGTTCCTCCTTAATTTGCCGGAGTACCTTCCGGCGGTAATTGTCTCGCCCGATTTGCTTTACAAGCTCAGGATTTTCCTTCCGCCACTTCCGGCTGTACTCCGCCGCCTTTCCGGGATGAGCCGCAAGCCAGGCCCGGTTGCGGTTATACTTCTCACGCGCCCGGCATTCCGGGGAACAAAATTTTTTCGCTCTGGAGCTGAAATCTATAGGCTTTCCGCAAATCTGGCAGGTTTTCATAAAGACTCTCATCCCTTCAAGCAAAATGGGCCCCCGGGCCAGCCGTGTCGCGTCCGTGTAACCAGCCCTTAGGTTTATACTCTTGAGAGCTCAAACGCGATTCGGGAGGTTCTGGGAAGCCCTGGTGCGCTTACTCTTTTTCTTCGGGTTCATCAGGAGTTAAAAGGTCCAAAGGCTCACACCCGAGGGCGTTCGCCAGCTTTTTGGCGGTGCGGAGCATGATATGCTCCACCTTGATTTTGCCGTGCTCAATCTGACAGATTTTCACATAGTTGACGCCGGATATTTTCGCAAGCTCTTTGAGCGTCAATCCGGCTTCTTTACGGAGCTTCGCCAAACCCATTAGTCATCACATCCTTTTTAACATGCTTACACTTTGCGTTGTCACAATTAATACATGCGTTTACGCCGATTGCCTTATAGAGATTACAGTAAGATAGTTGCTCAATAACATCGGCCCAGCTTTTACTCATCGCCGCTTCTCCTTCTTTTACGCGCCATTAAAATAGTCTGTATCACGCCTACCGCGAGAATAAAAAAGCTGAAATTGCCGGATGCCGCCTGGTCGAGAATGGTTTGCCAAAAATGCATTGTATCTCTCCTTAATCAAATAGTGATAGCTGTTCGGCTTTCGCCGGTGCGGTTGGTTGTTCAGGCTCTTTCGGCGTCTGCCTGCCGAGCTTATCAAGATTACTCACAACCCCCGATTTATAGCGCCAGCCGCCCATAATATAAACCGGTGTAAACCAATGCGACCACTCTTTAAGTGTGATGGTGTCACCATGAATCACGACGGCGGGAATACCGTAAAGCGATAACTGCAGGTAACACATGTGAACGCATTTCAGGTCAATGTCGGTCGCGGCGACGACAAGCTGCCGGCAATAGTTAAGCCCTTTGTCGAGCATGGCCTTCGCGAACCCGAGCGCCATAGCGCCGGAGCCGCAGCAGGGTTCATTCATCGTTATGTAACCCTGCTTTTTAAGCTGCTCATTACCGTCGCCCAGGGCAATCGCGGCCATCATATCGCATACGGGCTGTGGAGTGAAAAATTGGCTATTGTACTTATTGTGTAGTTCAAGGCCATGAAAAAGTCTGCCGAGTACATCGACCGGCGCGTTGGACCAGGTAAGCTCATACTCAAGCGCCGATACTAAATCCGCGAACATCTCGGGGAAAAGCGCTTGCTCCTCCGGCTGATAGGCTTTGATTATTTCAAGATACCGGTTCTCGCGCTTCTGCCATACGCCCGCAGTTCTATCGGCGCTGTTCGCCACGGCCAGCGCGCCGAGCTCCACAAAGTCGGAAAACACGTTCCAGGTGGAATAGACATGCCCGAGCCGCTAAATCGTTTTCAGGATTTTGTCGCTGTGCGGGTTACGCTTCATACTTAATTCCCTCAAACCCGGAGCGCGCCTTAGTCGGCGCGCTCCATCGGGATTTCACAGTTACCGCATATCAGGTTGAGGTCGGCGGTGCTTCTAACCTCCTGCCCACAGATCGCGCAGATATATTTATGGGCTTTTGCGCGGCTTGTTTTGGATTTATCCTTCGTAAGCGTATGCCTGGCAAACGGAACCTCCAAGGCGAACCCGGCCTCGCGGAGCTTTTCGGTGAAAGTCTCGGTCGGCTCGGTGAGCGAATATCCGATAGCGCGGTCGTAATCGATTTTAAGGTCGCGCTTCTCCGCCTCCTGCTTGAAAAATTTGTTATGGTAGCGGCTGTTTTGGCAGGTTTCTTCGAGCTCGTTCTCACGGCAGTACAGGTGAATCATTTCATGCAGCATGGTCGCGGCGGTGTTCGCGCTTGCGCGGTTGAGGTATTCGGCGCCGATGTTGATTTCATAATACGATTCGCCTTCGCCCTCGGTGCCGGAATTCCAAATCTTTTTGGTGGAGCAATGGCCGTACGCCCTCGGGGTCGACTGAACCGTAATAACCGGCCGGGACAGCGCACCCTCAAAATAGAGCCCGTTCAGCAGGTCAAAGAGCCCTTCGAGCTTCTTCACAATGTCGGAGAGCGCGAGCGGTTTCGCGTCGTCCCCCTGGGCCTCCGTGGCGGACTCCTGACCGTCGGGAGCACTTTCATCAGCCTGAGCAGTCTCGGGCTCGGCAGGGGAGGCCGTGGGGCGTGTGGGGATAGGCTCAGCCTCGCAGTCGAATTTTACATCATCAGACACGTCGAATTCGGCAAGCGGTGCGGGTTTCCACCAGCGTTTAAAGGTTGCGGCCCCGATTTCTTTAATCTCATTCGTATCAGTCGTTTTCAGTACGACGGTGGAGCCCTTCGTTTCGGTAAGCTCGGCGGTCACGCCTGTGTTCTTATGGATATACAGCATTTTCATTTCCTCCTCATTTTTGGTGGCGGTCATTGCCGCCTGACATTTATTGTCTTATTGCCGAAGTTTCCCGCCCATGACGGAGGAAACGCAACAACGGTATTCTTGGGGTTTGCGTTGACGGGAAGGTTATTGTCGTTAAAACAGCTTTCGCTTGCTACGTCGGGAATAAATATCTCGGTATCTCTCATGTCAAAAATTACGACAGACTCATTGTCCTTTTTCCTTCGGACTCCACGAACCCGATATCGCAATTCGGAATTCCAACCGAATATCTCATATAGCGTACTCAAATATGCCGCGCCGCTGATGTCGCGCGGATTATAATTCGCTTCGTTTATTTTCGCCCACCTGACGGCGTTTCTGCACTCCTTAGCACAGGGGCGAACTGCAAGCAGTTGCTCGTGGGGCTGAATCAGCATTTCCACATATAACTCTTTCTTTAATTTGCGGATGCATTCCGTGCTAAACCAGATATTATTGGTCGAAAATGTAACGCATAATTTTCGGGCGTTGTCGAAAAATTGGGCACGAGTAACCTCAAACCCGCGCAAGTCAAAATCTCCGGACTGAACCTCCACCTCAAATGGTTTGGGTTCCGGTTTGTCTGTTTCATCATATACACTTTCACAAGCCGTACGGTAATCGTCGGCACTGAACGCCGCCCAACGGGGATTGATTGAGACAAACCCTTTCAACCCGCCATCCGTGATAACTTTCAATTCAGGCAATATGCCTTTGTTTCCGTATTTTGCGTTGCTTATAAGCCGCTGAACCGCGATAAAATCATCCCGCGAAACGATGGCCTCGTGGTTGTCCTTTCGTGTATATTGGTTGTGGTTATTGCGGTTTTTCCGCGGCAGATGGTCAAGATAGCTCGGCGTCCATGTCTTGCGGGCTAGGATATCGCCGCAATGCCGTTCGTTTTGCAAGATTTGCAATATGGAACCGGGCGCCCATTTGGTATTACCTTTCTTTGTTCTGCGCGATAAAGAAGTAAGCATTTCCGCTATTTGCCGGCAGGTATACCCATACAGATACATGAAGAAAATCAGCCGCACGGTTTTTGCTTCTTCCGTATTAATCACGAGATTACCGTCTTCATCCTGGTCATAGCCAAGCAGCGGCGGAGTCAAAAACAAACCGCGTCGGAACCGCTTTTCAATGGAATCGTTGGCGACTCTGCTTTTTATATGGGATTCTTCCTGCGCCAATGTGGACATGAACGAAAGGCTCATCTCGCTGCTGTCATTCAATGTATAGATGCTTTCCATTTCAAAGAAAACGCCGACGGGCGGCTGCATGGCGGCCAGCTGCCGCACATATCCGATGCAGTCTACAACGTTGCGGGCGAAACGGGAAACGCTCTTTGTCACAATCAAATCAATCTTACCGGCTTTGCAATCGGCAATCATTTTTACAAATGCGTCACGGTGTTTCAGCGATGTCCCGGAGATCCCTTCATCGGCATAAATATCAACCAGTCTCCAGCTTTTGTGTCGGTTCAGCATTTCCGTGTAATGGCCTTTTTGAAGTTCGAAGGATGACGTTTGCCGTGGATCATCGGTGGACACACGGACATAAAAAGCTACTCGCTTTTCGTTGTCGTCCTCAAAAAAGTTCTCTTGCGGTGTTGCCGGGATAATATCGATATCATCAGGAATTGCGCTTTGATATTTCGCGCGTATTTTTTCTTTTCGTATTTCGGCATCTGTTTTTGGCGATTGATTGTCCTGCATTGCAAAATCCCCCTGAACAAAGTAGAATACTGGTATTATACGGAGGATTCCGCGCATAGAAAACTCACCGAAGGTAAACCACTTTACCGCCAGTTAATGTTTTAGAAAATATTTTTTAGATTTTCTCAAAATAGGGAGAAAGGCAAATGTTCTCCCGCAGACTTTTCTTGGTTACGGTCGCCACTTCGAAGATGATACGCCTTTCGTAGTTATTGCAGTCATTAAGAAGACAAATCAAATCACAATAATATTCCGCCGAATCGTTGGTTTGGTTGCCGTTTAACAAAGCGTCCACCGTAACGCCAAGCGCGTTGGCAATCAAAATCAGAGTGGAGAGACTTGCCTTTTTTGCGGCGGTTTCGATCAGGCTTATGTACGGCACGGACATATCAATCTGCTCCGCGAGCTCTGCCTGAGATAGTTCTTTCGCGTTGCGGATTTCTTTGATCCTCCGACCGATGTGCTTGAAATTTACTGACATAAAAATAATCCTCCTATTGTGTATGGTTTTGCATTAAACACAATGGAGGATATTTTAGTCAGGGTATCGACTTTTCACATGGTTTGCGAAGGCACTATCATGTCCCTTCGCGTAGAATGTCAAGGTACGCGGCATAGGAGAACGTCCTGTTGCGCTGATCCCCGGAGTTTTGTGTCAGGATGTTCATCTCGGACAAACGTCGGACGGAATCGGCTATCGTCTTGAATGTGATATCCAGAGCAGTCGCCGTCTTCTGAATCTCAATGATGGGCTTTTCTTCGAGGTAAGCGAATAGGCGCAGAGCTGTTTTGGAAGCGCGCCCCATTTCGCTGATGGCGGCAATATTTTTATCGTGAAGCGCCGTCAACTTATCAATGGTATTCGTTGCATCCTCGGCGGATTCGTAGATCGCCTGCAGGAAAAACTTGATCCACTGCTCATAATTTCCGTTGCGGCGCACCTCACTCATGCGGTCGTAATACTCGATGCGGTTCTTCTTAAGAAAATATGAGATGTACAGTGTAGGAGTGGTCAGCACATCTTTTTCCATTAGATATAAGGTGATAAGCAGCCGCCCAATACGTCCGTTGCCATCTAAAAATGGGTGTATGGTTTCAAATTGATAATGAATCAAAGCAGCTCGAATTAGCACATCAAGCTCGTCATCGCCATTGATGTATTTTTCCAAATCGGACATCGCCACGATCATATCCTCCGGGGCGGGTGGGATAAATCTGGCGTTCTTTAAAGTGCTTCCCTGACCGCCGATCCAATTTTGGGAGGTTCGAAACTCGCCCGGATTTTTCTCCTGACCGCGAACGCCTGCCATCAGTACCATGTGCGCTTCTTTAAGGAGTCGGTTGCACAACGGCAGTTCCTTCAGCCCGGCAATCGCAAATTCGGTCGCTTTGATGTAGTTGATAACATCAGCGACATTGCGGTTGGCGTTTTCTCCTATCAACGGGTCAAGCACATCCTCCAGTGTGGCCTGCGTTCCTTCCATCTGGGACGACATCAACGCTTCCTTGCGGACATACATTGATATAAATAAGTTGACGTTCGGAATCCGCGCTGCGATACCTTCCAAGATTCCAAGCTGTTTATTGGCTTTTACCAGCAGTTCAACAGTTTCGTTATCGAGTTCGACCGGCGGTTTTGGCGGCAGCGGCGTCGGCGTAAATGATTTATATGCCGCTTCGCCTGACAGGTTTGTTTTCAGCATTCCAGCTCTGTCCATCATATTGTGCGGTCTCCTTTGCGGAAAGTTAATTACAGAGGATAGTATATCGTATTTATTTTAATATGTCAATCGAAAGTAAAATAACGCAGCTTAATAATTTGATTTGATTTAGTTTGAAGTTTGGAAAAGGGAGATTTAAGTGAAACCATTGTTGAATTATATCTTTGCACAACTGTCGCAAAATTACACGCCTTTTCGCCGCCGGGTGAATTTTATCAATTTAGTGTTGACGATACAGTCTGGGCAGAGGGACTTGCCCCTTCCGCAATATTTGTCTATAACCGGCAATGAACAAGATAAAAAATATGCTTTCATCTTCGGCGAGAATAAAAAGCGCGTTTTTATTGATGTTCCACACAAGAGAAATATCGGTTTTAAGTTTTTGACGAAGAGGCTTTGAGGCAATATCGTCTATTAAAGGACATGGTGCAAAAAGAGATTGTTTACATTCATGGCGGTGCATTATGATTAGAATCGCCGGATATGTGTCGGTTTACAGGTAGAGTTTTATTTAGCGGATTCGAAAGTGCAAAAAAATACGTGAGATTATATCAAACGCGACGCACTTAGACAGTCCGGGCAGAAGGACTCGAATGTCAAAAAATATCGATAATTGAATAGATTAAACCACCA
>DOZQ01000275.1:0-2748 GCA_003517915.1 Oscillospiraceae bacterium
CAAAATTGATTTTGTACTTCTTGTTCGCCCCGATATTCCCGTTGAGCTTTGCTCGGTTTCGTGCTATACTGTTTTCATAAATACCGTGGATACAACCCTAAAAACGGACGCCGTACAGGCTTCCCTACACATAAAGATACAGGCAGGTGACACATCTTGGCGTTTATACAGAAAAACACAGAAATCATAGAAAACAAAGAGATAGCCAAAGGCTTTTTCAGCCTGTGGCTAAACGCGCCGGATATGGCGGCACAGGCCGCGCCGGGGCAGTTCGCCCACATCCGCTGCGGGGATAAATCCCTGCGGCGTCCTATTTCCATCTGCGGCGCGGATACTGAAAGCGGCAGGCTCCGGCTGGTATATGAGATTCGGGGCGAGGGCACTAAATGGCTGTCGGAACAAGCGCCGGGTTACAATCTGGATGTAATAGCGCCGCTCGGGAAAGGCTTTGATTTTCGCGGGCAGTCGGGCGCGCTGTTTATAGGCGGCGGCATAGGCTCCCCGCCGATGCTGTGCGCCGCCAAGGCGTTTCCCGGCAAGGCCTTCGCGGCGTTGGGATTCAGAAACAAAGACGCCATTATCTTAAAACAGGATTTTGAGGAGGCCGGAATCCCGCTGGATATTACCACCGATGACGGCAGCTATGGCTATCACGGTCTGGTGACCCATCCGGCGGAGGAGCGGCTTAAAAGCGGCGGGATCGGGCTGGTCTGCGTCTGCGGCCCGGCTCCCATGCTGCGCGGGGTTATCGAGCTGGCAAAGCGTTATAATACCGCCTGCCAGGTGTCGCTTGAGCAGCGCATGGGCTGCGGCGTCGGCGCGTGCCGCGTCTGCGCCGTAAAGGTGCGGGACAAGCAGAAGGATATCTACATGCATGTGTGCCTAAACGGTCCGGTGTTTGATATAAACAAATTCGACGTGCAGATATAGGAGGAATAAACCGTGTCGGAATTACAGGTAAACATAGCGGGGGTAAGCTTTAAAAACCCGGTGCTGGCCGCCTCGGGAACCTTCGGCTTCGGCAGGGAATACGGCCGGCTTTACGACATATCAAAGCTCGGCGGCATTTGCTGCAAGGCGGTGACTCTGGAAGAACGGCAGGGGAACCCTCCGCCGCGCATAGCCGAAACCCCCTCGGGGATGCTCAACAGCGTCGGACTGCAAAACATGGGGGTGGATTATTTTCTGGGCAGCGAGCTGCCCTTTATGCGCCGCGCCAAAGCGGCGGTGATTGTGAATATCGCCGGACGCACCGCGGAGGAATACCGCGCGGTGGCCGAAAAGCTCAATGATTCCGATATAGCTATGATCGAGCTGAATATCTCCTGCCCTAATGTAAAGGAGGGGGGCGCGGCCTTCGGGGTGAATGCCGCCAGCGCCGCCAATGTAACCAGACAGGTCAGAAGGCACTGCAAAAAACCGCTTATGGTCAAGCTTTCCCCAAACGCGGCTAATATAGCGGAGATTGCCGCCGCCGTCGAAAGCGAGGGCGCGGACGCCGTCTCACTGATAAATACCATTACCGGTATGCGCATAGATCTAAAATCCCGGCGGCCTGTGCTTCACACGAATACCGGCGGGCTTTCCGGCCCGGCGGTGTTTCCGGTCGCGGTGCGCATGGTCTGGGAGGTATATAAAAGGGTAAAAATCCCGGTGGTCGGGGCGGGCGGCATAGCGTCATGGCAAGATGCCGCCGAAATGATGATGGCCGGAGCCTCCGCCGTGCAGGTAGGCAGCGCGATGTTTTTGGACCCGTACGCGCCGCTTAAAATAATCGACGGGCTAAGGGATTATGCCGCGCGTGAAAAGCTGCAAAATATAAGCGAAATAGTGGGAAGTGTGAAAGCCTATGAATAGCCCTGAGACCCTTATCTATCTGATAAGGCACTGTGAGGCGCGCGGCAATGTCGACCGGATTTTTCAGGGGCACACCGACGCCGAAATCAGCGAAAAGGGTAAAATCCAGCTTAAAAAACTGGGTGAAAGATTTGCGGGAATCCGGCTGGACGCGCTTTACTCCAGCCCGCTTATAAGGGCGAAAAAAACCGCGCGGGCGGTTCTCGGTGGCCGGGCGCTCGAAATATTGAAGGACGAGCGCGTAATGGAGATAAACGGCGGGGCGATGGAAGGTATGCCGTGGAAGGATTTTCCCCTGCTTTTCAAAGAAAGCGCGCTGCTGTGGAACCTGAGCCCCGGGGAGTTTGAAATCGAGGGCGGCGAAAGCATGCGCTCGGTTTACGCGCGCATGAGGGCCTTTCTTTTGGAAACGGCGGAAAAATGGCGCGGCGGAGTCGTCGCGGTCTGTTCGCACGGTTGTGCCATACGCAACGCGGTTTGCTTCGCTAAAGGATATGACATTCAGCGGCTCGGCGAAGTCGCATGGTCGGACAATACCGCCGTGAGCCTTCTCCGGTTTGACGAAAACGGAAACTGCGGCGTGGTATATGAAAACGACGCGTCACATCTTGACGAATCACTCTCGACGCTGGCCGGTCAGAGCTGGTGGCGAAAAGAATCGCTGCGTGAGCTGCGCTTTGAATAGGTGACGGGCGGATGAAAATATTAGCCGTGGATTTAGGGTTGGCGCGAACCGGGCTTGCCGTGTGTGATGAAAGCGAGCTGCTCGCGTCTCCCGCCGGAGTAATATCCGAAAAAAATGAGGAAAAGCTTATAGCGGAGATTTCACGCCGCGCGGCCGAGCTGAATACCGCGATGCTGGTGGTAGGGTATCCCCGGAATATGGACGGG
>DOZQ01000275.1:2809-2963 GCA_003517915.1 Oscillospiraceae bacterium
TCGGCGCATCAGGCGCTGAGCACGGCGGGGGTGCGGGGCAAAAAACGCAAGGCGGTTGTCGATACTGTCGCGGCCTGCATGATACTTGAGGATTTTCTGAGGTTCAGGCGGGCATCGTCCTTATGAAACAAAAAACAGTTTGTCGCGTGTTTCT
>DOZQ01000129.1 GCA_003517915.1 Oscillospiraceae bacterium
CTTGAAATGTGGCACAGGATTTTTGGAGATATTTTTTGTCTGCTGGGGGCAGACGACGCAGCTTTACTGGCGTAAGGCAAGGAGGATAACGCGGGCAGACGTAAAATAGAACAAAAATACGTGTCTTATTTTAAGTGGTTTGACTACAATACCTCTTTTCTTTTATTCTGGTTTTTGGTGTTTATCCGGACGATGTATTTTATTTTTCTCCGCGCTCACCTCCCGAAAAAATGGTTTGTTATTCGTCCTTGATTTTTCATATATACATTATATATTAACAGGTTCCGGGTTTCAATCAAATATAAAAAATGTAACCAATCGGTAATCATTTGTTAATATAATGAAACAAACGCGCGGTTTTTTCATATAATTAAATAAAAATCCTATTTAGCTTTAAGGAGATGAGCTCCCTTTGCCGAAATACAAAATATGCGTGTATACTATTTGCAGAAATGAAGAAAAATTTGTCGACCGCTGGATGGATTCGATGAGCGAGGCGGATATGGTAATCGTTACCGACACTGGTTCGGAGGATGAAACGGTAAAAAAGCTTCGTGAGCGCGGTGCCGTGGTTTATGAGGAAAAGGTAGATCCATGGCGGTTTGACACGGCCCGCAACATCGCAATGGATCATGTTCCCGATGACGCCGATATCTGTGTTTCCGCCGATTTGGACGAAATATTTGATCCGGGATGGCGCGATAAGCTGGAAAAAGCATGGCAGCCGGAGCATACCCGCGCAAGCTATTGGTTCAGCTGGGCTCCCGAGACGGAAGGGATACCCAATAGATTCTTTTCAATGGAGAAAATCCACAGACGCCGGGATTTTCGCTGGATACATCCGGTTCATGAGATATTGGAATACAGCGGAGACGACCCTGATAATATCGTTTACATAGATGATATATTTCTGCGCCATTATCCCGATACGGATAAATCCAGATATCAGTACCTGCCGCTTTTGGAGCTTTCATCGCGGGAAAATCCGCAGGACGACCGCACAATGTTTTGGCTGGGTCGCGAATATGCATTCGCGGGTTTAAACGACAAGGCCATAGATACCTTAGAGAAACACCTAAAGCTTGAAAACGCGGTATGGGATGAAGAGCGCAGCGCTTCAATGCGATATATTGCGCTTATCCATAAAGCAGATAAAAATTATGATCAGGCGAAAAGCTGGCTTTTCAGAGCCGTAGCGGAATGCCGCCGCGCCCGGGAACCGTGGTTTGAGCTGGCCGCGCTTGGATATAAACAAAACGACTGGCCGCTTACGTTTTACGCGGTACACTCCGCCCTTGCCATAACTCAAAGTACAAACAGTTATCTGGTCGAGCCGAAAGCCTGGGGATATCACCTGTATGATTTGGGAGCAATTGCCTGCTATCATTTGGATATGTACGAAAAAGCGCTGGAATACGCCGATGAAGCCTGCTCGGTTTACCCTGACAATAAAAGGCTGATAAGAAATCGGGAATTAATTGCGGCAAAGCTGAGCCAAGATCCCAAATAAAAATAAACATTGTGAGATATTCACTGGAATTTAATTGTGAATTAAGAAAATGTATATTATGTCTTTAAAGGAGATGAACATCCTATTGCCAAAATACAAAATATGTGTATATGCCATTTGCAAAAATGAAGAGAAGTTTGTTGAGCGCTGGATGGATTCGATGAGCGAAGCGGATATGATAGTCGTCACTGACACTGGCTCAACCGATCAAACGGTTAAAAAACTGCGTGGGCGCGGCGCCGTGGTTTATGAGGAAAAAATAAAACCATGGCGCTTTGATACGGCGCGCAATATTTCGCTGTCACATATACCGGATGATATTGACATCGCGGTCTGCACCGATTTAGACGAGATTTTTCGTCCGGGCTGGAGAAAAGCTTTGGAAAAAGCATGGGTTCCCGGCACGACCACCGGCAATTATCTTTACAACTGGAGCCTGAACGATGACGGCACGCCCAAAGTGCAGTTTACCTATTTTAAGATCCACACCAAGGCCGATTATACCTGGAGCTGTCCGGTTCATGAGTATCTGCAGTACATTGGAAATGAACCCGAAAAAAAAGTTTTTATTGACGGGTTAATACTCGACCATTATCCGGATAAAACCAAGTCCCGCGGCTCTTATCTTCCGCTGCTTGAAACGGCTACGCGGGAAGAACCGGATAATATAAGAATGATCTATTATTTGGGCAGAGAGTATATGTACGCGGGCAGATGGCAGGACTGCATCAAAACCCTTAAACATTATCTTGAAATGCCGTCCGCCATATGGAATGAGGAGCGCTGCGCCTCAATGAGATGGATAGCAATCTCTTATGTAAATCTTGACGATATGGCCGAAGCCTACAGGTGGTATTACCGTGCGGTTGCTGAGGCTCCGGATATGCGCGATCCTTATATTGAATTCGCAAAGGCCGCTTACGATATTAAAGACTGGGCCACCGTGTTTTATATGATAAATGAAGCCCTTAAAATAAAAGAAAGATCAACAACCTATGTCAACATGGCTTATTCATGGGATCATACCCCATACGACCTTTCGGCCATTGCCTGTTATAACCTGGGGATGTATGACAAAGCACTTACTCACGTAAGATCCGCAATTGAAATGTCGCCGCAGGATGAACGCCTACGCCTAAAGGAAA
>DOZQ01000198.1:0-634 GCA_003517915.1 Oscillospiraceae bacterium
GCCGGTCAGAGCCATTTTAAACCGAGCGGGGCTTAATAATGTCACGGTCGTGCCCGAGCAGGAGATGCCGGACGGCAATTTCCCGACGGCTCCGTTTCCCAATCCCGAAATCCGCCAGTCGTTTGAGCGCGCTATGAAACTGGCCGAAACGGTGAAGGCAGATCTGCTATTGGCAACCGATCCCGACTGTGACCGTGTTGGCATAGCGGTGAGGGACGGGGAGGAGTATAAGCTGATGAGCGGCAACGAGGTGGGCGCGCTGCTGCTCGACTATATTCTGAGCCGCCGCAGTGAACAGGGCTCGCTGCCCAAAAATCCGGTGGTGATAAAGACCATAGTCACGACCGGCATAGCGTCGGCTATTGCCCGGGATTACGGCTGCACGGTGCTTAATCTGCTAACAGGGTTTAAGTTTATTGGCGAGCAGATAGGGATTTTGGAAAAGAAAAATCAGGAAAATCGGTTTGTGTTCGGCTTTGAGGAAAGCTACGGTTATCTGGCGGGCAGTTATGTGCGCGACAAGGACGCAGTGGTCGCGTCGATGCTGATTGCCGAAATGGTCGCCTATTACTTAAAGCAGGGCAAAACACTTCTTGAAGTCATGAACGGTATTTATGAAAAATACGGTTATTAT
>DOZQ01000198.1:820-3229 GCA_003517915.1 Oscillospiraceae bacterium
GATAATACGCCCATCGGGCACCGAACCTAAAATAAAGGTTTATGTAACCGCGACAGGGGAAGGCAGGATGCAGGCGGAGGCAATCACCGAAAAGCTCAAAAAATCGATAACCGAGATCATGGGATTTTAACACAATGTGTTTATTACGACATAATGAAATAGCACAAGGAGGAAAACAAGATGAGACAACTTATGCAAAATCCGCTCACGGGGGATCAGGGCCTGAGTCCGCTGGTTATTTTTTTGATTATCGCGGCGGCGGTGATTATTCTGATTTTGATTTTGATTCCGGTGTTCACAAAGAAAAAATCCGGGAACAAGGCAAATCCCAACATGTATGTAAGGCCGGAGAACCGCACGGACGCTGAGGCGTTGGAAGATGAGGAACTGGAAGAAATTCGGGAGGAAGAGCCACGGCAGACGCCGCCGAAATCCGACGGTGAAGATATCGATGTGAACCTGAGCGATATAGACGAGGCGGAGGACATGGAGACTAAGGACGACACCGAGGGTGGGGAATAACCAGCTGCGCCGGGGCGTCCGTTTCGCGTGTGCACGAATAAAGTTTGATGTACAGCTCTGGGTCTGATTTCCCGCCCATCTTGGGCGTTCCATAAAGCTTGATATCCTGCCGCTTAAGTGGTGAGGAGCGGTTTATGTCCTTTATTTGCGTCGGTATTGTCAGATTTGCTGTTTTGTGATAAAATACAGTCAGATAAAAAACAAAAAACAGTATGGGAACAGGATGAGATAGATGTCCGGACATTCAAAATGGAGCAACATCAAACGCAAAAAAGAAAAAACCGATGTTCAAAAGGCGAAAATCTTTACAAAAATCGGCCGTGAAATCGCGGTGGCGGTCAAATCCGGCGGCCCTGATCCTAGCGTCAACGGCAAGCTCAAGGACTGTATCGCCAAGGCAAAGCAGAACAATGTGCCGAATGACAACATCGAGCGCATCATCAAAAAAGCTGCCGGCGAGGGCGATGGCGGCAATTATGAGGATATAGTCTATGAGGGCTATGGGCCGGGCGGCGTCGCGGTCATTGTCGAGACACTTACCGACAACCGCAACCGCACCGCCGGTGATCTGCGGCATTATTTTGACAAATTCGGCGGCAATTTGGGACAAACCGGTTCGGTGATGTTTCTGTTTGAGCGCAAGGGAGTTTTGATTATCGAAAAGGGCGGGCTCGACGAGGAAACGACAATGGAGGACGCGATGGCCTGCGATATTCTGGATTTTATCTCCGAGGATGATGTCTTTGAGATCCAGACCGAGACTTCGGCTTTCCCGGGAGTGCGTGACGCGCTTGAGGCAAAGGGGTATACCTTTGCGTCGGCGGAGCTTGCCTATCTGCCGGTTACAGAGACCTCTTTAGGTGAGGAAGAGCTCGTGAAGATGAACCGCCTGCTTGAGATTCTTGGGGAAAACGACGATGTGCAGGAGGTATGGCACAACTGCGACAACGCCGAGGAATAACCATATACCAAAAATGCGGGCAGTCCCGTAAGGCCCTGTATCTGGGGGGATGTGGAAATGCAGACAACTGAAAGATATTGCATGGGCTGTATGCGGGATAACGGCGGCGAGACCATCTGCCGTTTTTGCGGCTTTAACGAAAGCCGTCCGCATGAGGCGTTTGCGCTCCCTCTGCGCAGCTGGCTGGCCGGGCGCTATATGACAGGCGCAATCAAGGATTTAAACGGCGAGGGCATAACCTACATCGCGTGGGACAGCGTGCAGCAGGAACCGGTTTTTATAAGGGAGTATTTTCCGCAGGGATTCTGCGAGCGTTATCTCAGGCTTTCGGGCGTCAAAATCCACAGGGATCAGGCCAAGACCTATGACGAGGGGATGGACGCGTTTATTTCGTTGGCCGAGGATTTATCCCGTATGGGGGCTTTGCAGGGGCTGTTGCCCGTGCGGGACATATTTGAAGATAACGGTACTGCCTATTATGCTTATGAATCGGTCGAGTCAATCAAGTTAAAGGAGTTTTTGCTCCGCAACGGCGGGACTCTGAAATGGGATCAGGCAAGGCCGCTGTTTTTATCCATAATACCTACATTGACGGCGCTGCACGGCGCTGGGATTTTGCACTGCGGAATATCGCACGACACTCTGCTTGTCGGCCGGGACGGTAAAATGCGGGTCACCGGCTTTTGCATAGAGCAGGTGCGCAATGCCCGAAGCGATTTTAAATCGCAGCTTTTTTCGGGCTATGCCGCAATCGAGCAATACGGCTTTAAGGGGCAAATAGGCTCCGCAACCGATGTATATGCTCTGGGCGCGGCTATTTACCGAACGCTGGTCGGCAGACCACCGCCGCCGGCGACCGAACGGGTGACCGACGACCGTATGACTATCCCTTATTTTATCGCTCAGAATTTGCCCGAGGATGTTAT
>DOZQ01000198.1:3246-3479 GCA_003517915.1 Oscillospiraceae bacterium
GAATTCAGAAACGGGCTTTCCGCGCCTCCGCGTGTTCAGGGCAGAGGGACGCAGTTTTCTTCGAAACAATACAGGGCGGCTCGGCATGAGTACCGCAAAGACGAAGACGAGGACGAATTTGAGGATGCTCCGCACACATCCGGTAAAAATGCTATTTGGATAATACTCGCCGGAATTCTTCTGCTGGGGGGCGCTTTGGCGGCGCTGGTTTTGACTGTGTTCAAGCCGTCGCC
>DOZQ01000089.1 GCA_003517915.1 Oscillospiraceae bacterium
GGTTTACGCATATGGCTTTGAGCTTCTGCTTTCCACAATATTCAGTCTGCTTACGGTTTTTGTGATGTCGGTTTTTTTTGGTCGAATTACAGAAACGCTGGTTTTTATTTTAACATTTATTGTGATGAGAATATTTGCAGGGGGATATCATGCGTCAAATCATCTGCGGTGTTTCTTGGCTTTAATATCCATATATTCACTGTTTTTAATCATTCTTGCTTTTTGCGGCGGCAGGGCAATTTTATGGCTAAGCGGAGGTTTTGCGGTTATTTCGTTGGCGACGGTTTTTCTGCTTTCTCCGGTTGCCGACAAAAATAAGCCGCTGACCGAAAAGGAAACGAAAACCTTTCGCCTAAGAAGCAGGGTGGTTACAGTGTTTTGTGTTATGGTCATTGCGTGCGGAATTGCCTTTTTGAAGGGGAATTTTCTGGTGCTGTCGGTTTCATGTGGATTGTTCGCTGTGGCAGCATCCTTAACTGCGGCAAAAATCCGAAACTTCTTCAGCGGCAGGGACGCGCGATGAGAATTTAGAAAGTGGAGGTTGTATTTATGAAAGGCTTATTAATTAGGATTGGTGCGTTTGTTTCCTCAGCGGCTTTGTTGGTTGGAATTTCCTCAATGAACACAGCTTGCTGGTTCCTTCTCCATCAGCCCAAGGTACCGGCCGGAATGGAAAAATTCAAAAAGGCATAGCATAGTTTCTTTCTTTTGTTGGGTATATATCGGGCATATTTGCCCGTCCCGGTATATACAGGTTTCACTTTAATGTTCTTCCTATTTTTTGCTTGTAAAAGCATGGAATCCTGAGGCGGATACTTATATTTAATGTTGTTCTTTCGATTTACGTAAAGATCAATGCCTACTCTGTGCTTTAGGATTATTAATTTCATTTGATGCTTTATGGCTGGCCGTAATGGTCGGCCATTTTTTTACCTCACAAAAGAAAAAAGCCGGCTAAAAAGCCGGCCTCTTTCTCATGTTGAGCCTGAGGGGTGCTTAGAGGAGGGTAGAGTTTGTACTCTTAATGCGGAAGACAGGGTGCGGCTCCATATCTCCCGAGTACATGTCTTATTATAATGCCAACTCATATCTTTTTTATGACATTGATATGAATATTCTTTTAATTTCATACTGCCGATAATTTCTTAAAAACAAAGAAAAAATGTTCTTTTTGTGTTTCTTTTTTTGCTTATAGATGTTATACTAAATAAAATAAACATTTGTACGGATGACTTTTATCGGAAAGGGATGGGTTTGCTGATGTCAGAGCTATTAAATGATAAACAAAAACGGGTACTTGATTTTTTGCGCCGGAGGTCACAGTCAGGCATACCGCCAACAGTACGGGAAATTTGCAGGGAAACCGGCATAAAATCCACCTCTTCTGTGCATGCGGTGCTTTTAAAGCTTAACCAAATGGGCTATATATCCAAGGATGATAAGGCGTCCCGCTCAATCCGCCTTGAGGGGGCGGTGACGGCTGAATCGGTGCCCGTGCTTGGAGTAGTCACGGCGGGAATTCCGATTTTGGCGGTAGAAAATATAGAAGAGTATATTCCGGTCGAGATGTCGCTGGCCAGAGACAAGGAGCTTTTCGCGCTGCGTGTCAGGGGCGACAGCATGATTGACGCGGCGATTTTAGACGGGGATTATGTCATCTGCGAGCAAACCGAATGGGTAAGAAGCGGCGAGATTGTAGTCGCGCTGATGGAGGACGAGGCGACAGTGAAAAGGTATGTGAATAGAGACGGAGTTATAGCGCTGATGCCGGAAAACGACGCATACGAGCCGATTTATCCCGAATCGCTGCAAATACTGGGCAGGGTTGTCGCGCTTTACCGAAAGATGTAGGTTATGATATATACTATAAATCAAGAGCCTGTCACGGTGAATTACCGCGACAGGCTCTGTTTTTGTGAATAATTAAGCTTTATATCCGTCGGGATTTCCCGACTGCCATTTCCAGGTGTCCGCGCACATGTCGTCGACCGTACGCTGCGTCACAAATCCCAAAAGCTCTTTGGCCTTGCCCGGGTCAGCATAAGAAGCGGGAATGTCGCCGGCTCTGCGCGGCACTATTTTATATGGGATATTCACGCCGCTGGCTTTTTCAAAGGCGCGCACAAGCTCTAAAACGCTCACGCCCTTGCCGGTGCCTAAATTTATGGCCTGCGCGCCGGTATGCTCCATGGCGTAGGCTACGGCCTTGACATGACCGACACCGAGATCGCTCACATGTATGTAGTCGCGCACGCCGGTGCCGTCCGGCGTGGGATAATCATCCCCGAATATTTGCAGCTCTGAAAGCTTGCCGACCGCCACCTGCGCGATATACGGCATAAGGTTATTCGGGATTCCGTTGGGATTTTCGCCCATCTGACCGGAAGAGTCTGCTCCTATTGGATTAAAATACCTGAGAAGCACTGCGGAGAGAGCCTCGTTGGCGGCACACGCGTCCTTTAATATTTCCTCAATGATGTATTTGGTTCTGCCATAAGGGTTTGTGACGGCGCCCGTGGGCATATCCTCGACGTAAGGGGGATCGTTGTCGCCGTAAACCGTAGCTGAGGAAGAAAAAACAATGCAGTGCACACCAGCCTTTTCCATCTCCTGCAAAAGCGTTACCGAGCCCGCGACATTGTTTTCATAATAGGCGAGCGGAATCCTCACCGATTCGCCCACAGCCTTTAATCCGGCGAAATGGATTACCACCTCGATGGCGTGCTCTGAAAATATCTTTTGCAGTCCGCCGCGGTCTCGGATATCGCAGTCATACGCGGTCAGCTCTTTACCGGCGAGCTTCATTACACGTTTTAAAGCCTCGGGGCTGGAATTGTAGTAATTGTCAAGTGATACGACGTCATAGCCTGAGCGGAGCAGCTCCAGACAGGTGTGCGAGCCGATATATCCCGCGCCGCCGGTAACCAGAATTGCCATAGATTATTACCCCCACGTTCATAATAGTCAAACATAATAATTATAACCGATTTTGACAATTATGCTATGGAAAATCGTATCATTTTACATGCAATACTACCCCTATTTGATGATAGTATGGTCAACATATTGCATAATTTCCCAAAAAACGGAATTCCGGAAGCTCTTCCGACAAAGCGCAAAGCAAATCAAGGTTTTTTTCTGTTCTAATACTACCCTCGCAGTCGAGATAAAATTGATATTCAAAACTGCGGCCACGCATGGGACGGGATTCAAGTTTGGTCAGATTGATGCCTGCGGCCGCGAAACGGGAAAGCACGCGATAAAGTGAACCGGTTTCATGCTCCAAAGCAAAGGTCAGGCTGAACCGGTTTGCGTCTGTCGGGACGTAAAGCTCTTTTACTATACAGAGAAACCGCGTAAAATTATCTTTGTCATTTTGGATATTTTCGGTCAGGGCTTCAAGCCCGTAAAGTTTGCCCGCTTTTTTTGACGCGATCGCGGCGAGGGTAACATCGCCTTTTTCGGCGGCGGATTTCGCGGCCAGCGCCGTGTTTTCGGCGGCAATTTTGTTGAGCTTATTCCCGGATATGAATTCCGAACACTGCGCAAGCGCCTGAGGATGTGAGATAACGGTGTTTATCTCATCCGCCCGCGCGCCCTTTATGCCAAGCAGGGAATGTGAAATCGGAAGAGAGAGGCTCTCCCTAATAAAAAACCTGTGCTTAAACATAAGGTCGTATATCTCGGTGACCGAACCGGCCAAAGAGTTTTCAATAGGCACGACGGCGCAGTCACATTCCCCGTTTTCAAGCGAAGCAAAGGCCGCGCCGAAATCCGGTCGGAATAAAAGCTCCGCACCGGGCAGCATTTCTTTCGCGGCCTCGGAAGCGTAGGCGCCGTCGGCGCCCGCACAGGCCGCTTTAAGCAAAGGGGCGGGCGCCTTCTCAAGCG
>DOZQ01000274.1:0-4186 GCA_003517915.1 Oscillospiraceae bacterium
TTTATATCGAGGCTGTTAGGAACAAATATCCACGTGTTTATCTTGAAATCGTTGACATTCTCAGGGCTCTTATCGGTAATGAAACCAATCTTGAACTCTAAGGAAAAACTATCGTGAACATTTACCTCAGTATTTATCATAGATATGGTTAGAAAGGCAAATCATCGCCTTCATCTCCGCGAGTAAAGTCTACAGGAGGAGGAGCCTGAGGCGCCCGCCTGTCTGTAATTAGAGCAAATTGCTCTAATATATTATCTATAGATTTTTTGAAGACACGCTCCGATAAATTCATCCACAGACCGGGTGTCAACCGAGGATATTTTCGCGGTTATCTCATTGCCGTTCCGGGTTTTAAGAATAAGTAGATTACTGTGTCTTTCGGCGGATTTTAAATTTCCCAGCGGAATATATTTTGTCGTCTTTTTTGAAACAGGCATGGCGCTTTTTTCGTTCATAAGGCATATTATTTCCGTTTCGGTCAATATGATCAAAAAGTCGCTGTCTCTTTTGCTTTTCGGCGCTTTATAAATATAGCTTATTAAGCCGCCGGAGTTTTTTAAAACCTGATTTCCCTGATTCATCAGATAATACGACTTTTGCTCCAGCTCATGAAAATAGCTGGTATCCGGATTTTGCGCGGCGGCTGTATCCCTTATTTTGCCCATAATAAAATCTATGATGTTTTGGTTGCACCTGTTGCATGTAACGGGATAATTTATCCCGTTATTCAAATGAAAGATAATTTCTGTGCGCAGCAAAACGGTGGACTGCTCGAAATAATCAATCTCCGACAGCTTGTGCATGGCGGAGTTAAGTGCACTTATAAAATAAATATCTGCGTTGTCAAGGCAGATCATGAGAGGGTTTTCTTTTTTGAAAAATCCACCTTTTATATTGGGGCAGACGGCGGCAAACGGCGGCAGGCCATTTTTAAATGTATCCAGATACGGACGGATCAGCGTCTCGGGTATATCGGAAAAATTGTCGGCGATATACATCCAGTCGTCGGCCATTTTACTTTTCGTACCCTTAATCTGCCAGTCAGAGCTCGAATTAAAAAAGGATTTTTTACTTTCCGCAAGGCTCAGCCACTGGGCGTAAACGGTAATGTCGGCGTCGACCGGAGTATTGTCGGTAAAATATTTTTCGCGTCCGTTTAAGTCAAAATTCCAGCCGATAAATTTAAAGCCCTGTTTTTCGGGAGGAAGCGGCAAGATAGGTACAGTGCCGCCGGTTCTTATCTTGTTTGACACCGGGCAGGCGTCTGTGTCCCCGCCGTTTTTATCATAGGATATAATCACGCTGTACCGNNCTGGTTTTATTCATGGATCATATCTCCCCGCATTGCTTATGCATTGATTATATCCTACTTTTTTTCCAAAAGCTTGAGCATCAGTTTATAGCCTTCGTCTATCATATTACCTGTGGACATGGCGCTTTGCTCTGAGAAGCTGTCCACCCCTTGGTGCTCACGTCTGCTGTCATATAAAAGAAACGGCACGGGATCGGAGGTGTGTGAGCCGATCGAAAGCGGGGTGGGATGATCGGGCGCTATGAGCAGCCGGAAATCTCCGAATTGCTTCATACCATTGAGCAGCGGACCCAAAATCCGGCTGTCTATAAGCTCTATGGAGCGGATTTTATTCGCGGTTTCTCTGCGGTGGCCGCATTCGTCCGGCGCTTCTATGTGCAGGTAAACGTAGTCGGCGGATTCAAGCGCGGCGAGCGCGGCGGCGGTTTTGCCTTCAAAATTGGTGTCGATATATCCGGTCGCGCCCTCAACCTCCATCACACGCATGCGGGCGCATTTGCCTATGCCCTTGAGCAGGTCGACCGCCGAGACGACCGCACCGTCTATCCCGAATTTTTCTCTGAACGGCTCAAGATTTGGCTTTTTACCCTCGCCCCACAGCCAGATCCCGTTAGCGGGCGCTTCACCGCGTGCGGCGCGCGCCATGTTCACCGGATGATTTTCAAGAATATCGCAAGCCTGACGCATCATTCGGGCTATCGGTTCGGCGGCTTCGGTATTCGGCAGGTAGTCGCCTATTTTCCGCCCGCTTATGTCGTGCGGGGGTATAAGCCCGCCGAGCTGCGTCGTCCCGTTTTTCCAGACAAGACAGTGCCGGTAACAAAATCCGGTATAATATTTAAAAGCTTCATCCGCGAATTTTTCGTTAAGCGCGCGTATCAGCTCGTCCGCTTCCGCGGTTGAGATGTCGCCGGCGCAGTAATCCAGCATTTCGCGGTCTTCATAACGTTCGGCTTTCGACAGCGTGATGAAGTTGCAGCGCAGTGATACGTCGTTCGACCCGAGCTCCACACCTATGCTGGCCGCCTCAAGCGGCGAACGCCCCGAGTAACACTCCAAAGGATTATAGCCCATCACCGACAGGTTGGCCACGTCGCTGCCGGGTGAAAGCGAGTCGTCCACCGTTTTTACCATGCCGACCAAGCTTATTTTCGCGAGGCGATCCATATTCGGCTTGTTTGCCACCTGCATCGGGGTTTTGCCCCCAAGTTCATCTAAAGGCAGATCCGACATGCCGTCGCAAAGCAACACAATGTATTTCATTTGAATTTTCCCCTTCATGTAAGCTCATTTTTTATATTATTTCTAATCCGAGCACCTCACGCATGTAGGTGAGGGCAAACTCTTCTCTTTCGGGATTAAACGACGCGCAGGCGGAGGAATCGACTATAAGCCTTAGCTTTTTCGCGTTGTTAACAGCGTAAGTATACAGCCCTATTACCGTCTGCAATACACAGATATCGGTGACAAGCCCCACGACGGTAAGTTCATCGTAGCCTTCGGCAAGCCTTTCTACATCCTCCGCGTTTGGGCAGTAGGCATGCTTTCGCATATGATTTTCCGAGTTCTCTTTGCCCTTTATTTCCCCGTAGATTTCATAGCCCGCCGTGCCGCGTATGCAGTGGGGAGGGAAAACCTTCGGCTCGGGGAAAATGTCGGTTTGCCAGTCACTTTCGCTGTGGTCGTCAAGGGTAAAATAAATATCCTCTTTTGGATATTGCTCCGCAAGCTTGATGATGCGGGGCTGTATTTTTGCCGCCGGCTCACCGGCGGTGAGCCGCCCGTCCGGCGCGGCAAAATCATATTGATAGTCGACTATTATAAGCGCCTTTTTCATTTTTAGTTCCCCTAACATGCACGTTGTCAGATTTTAAAATATTCCACGCCGGATTCGAATATCAGCTGATTTTTAATTCCGGGCACGTTTTTATAGCAGTTATCGTCATTCCGTTCGCTGTGTCCCATTCTCCCGAAGATGCGGCCGTCCGGCGAGGTGATGCCCTCCACCGCGCAGACCGAGCCGTTGATGTTGAAGCGGATATCGCCGGTGGGGTTGCCGTTTATATCGCAGTATTGGGTAGCGATCTGCCCTGCGTCCGACAGCGTTTTAATTTCCTCGGGAGAGGCGGCAAATCGGCCCTCACCGTGGGATACCGGCACCGCGTAGACCTCGCCTGGCTTGCATTTTGACAGCCAGGGAGAAAGCTTGGAGGTGACGCGGGTATACGCCATGCAGGATACATGACGGCCAAGGGTATTGAATGTCAGCGTCGGCGCGCCGGCGCTCTGCTCCTTTATTTCGCCGTAGGGGACAAGCCCCAGCTTTATAAGCGCCTGAAAGCCGTTGCAGATGCCCAGCATCAGCCCGTCTCTTTGATACAGCAAACGGTTTACCGCGTCTTTGACGGCGTCGTTTCTGAATACGGTCGCTATGAATTTGCCCGAACCGTCCGGTTCGTCGCCGGCTGAAAATCCCCCGGGGATCATAATCATCTGCGCGGCGTCGATTTTTTTCACCATTTCCCTCACAGACTCGGTGATCGCCTCGGGAGTTAAATTACGAATGACCTGCAAAACCGGCTCGGCTCCCGCGCGGCTAAAGGCTCTGGCGGAATCGTATTCGCAGTTGGTGCCCGGAAATACCGGAATATACACCTTGGGCACCGCCGTTTTTATCGCAGGAGCTTTTATGCTCCCGGAGCTGAATAACGGGATGTCAGGCCGCATAGCCGCCTTTTCGCCGGAATTCGTGGGGAAAACCTTTTCGAGCGTACCGGTATATGCGTTTAAAATCTTATCGTGTTCTATTTTCTCCCCGCCGACCGAAAATGTGCCGTGAGCATTCACATGCCCAAGTAAAACGGGGGACAGGCA
>DOZQ01000274.1:4196-8318 GCA_003517915.1 Oscillospiraceae bacterium
GCGTAAAGCTGGATATCACTTAGCGCCGCGAAATCAAAGCCATATGCGTCGCCAAGAGCCATTTTCACGACCGCCGCCGCCGCGCCGCCCTCCGCCACCGGACAGGCCGCCGTAATTTTACCGTCTCTTATCAGTGTATGCATATCCCGGAGCATACGTTTGGTGCCCGCAAAATCGGGCAGACCGATGGATTTATCCACCGGAAGCTCTATAAGATAAACCGGGTCTTCGGTATTTTTAAATATGCATGAAACCGTCGCGCTTGCTTTCGTCATCGAAACGGCAAAGCTCACGAGCGTGGGGGGCACGTCCAGCCCCTCAAACGAGCCGGACATCGAATCCTTGCCGCCTATCGACGGCACGCCCAATTCCTTCTGCGCGGTAAACGCGCCAAGCAGTGCGGCGGCCGGTTTGCCCCAGCGCTCGGGACGGCCGTAAAGGCGCTCAAAATATTCCTGAAAGGTGAGCCTTGCCGCGAGCGGATCGGCTCCCACGCAGGCAAGGCGCACAAGCGATTCTAGCACCGCGTAAACCGCGCCGTGAAACGGGCTGTATTTCGCTATGCCGGGAATAAAGCCGTAGCTCATCGCGGTAGCGTCGTCGGTTTTACCCCCGGTGGGGAGCTTGGCTACCATCGCGGGCTCGGGCGTGAGCTGATATTTGCCGACGAATGGCATAAGTACGGTCGACGCGCCGATGCTGGAATCAAACCGCTCGGAAAGCCCTTTGCCTGAGCAGACGTTAAGCCGCGCCAAATTCGCTAAAAACGCGTCGGCACCTGTTTTGCCGTAAAGCTCCTCCGGCAGGCGCGCGCGGTAATCCTCTTTGGGATTTGGCGCCTTAATAAGTGCGGACGCCCGCTGGGTCACGCCGTTCGTATTTAAAAACCCGCGGCTGAGGTCGACTATGCATTCTCCCCGCCAGTTCATGCGCATTCTTCCGCCGCCGGTCACCTTGGCCACAGCGGTGGCTTCAAGATTTTCAGAGTCGGCAAGCTCAATGAATCTGTCGGCGTCGGCAGGATCCAGCACGACCGCCATACGCTCCTGAGACTCGGAAATCGCAAGCTCGGTGCCGTCAATTCCCTCATATTTTTTGGTGACAAGATCCAGATTTATATCCAGCGAATCGGCAAGCTCACCGATTGCGACGCATACGCCGCCCGCGCCGAAATCGTTGCAGCGTTTTATCATCCGCGCCGCCTCGGGATTTCTAAACAGCCGCTGTAATTTACGCTCGGTCGGGGGATTGCCCTTTTGCACCTCGGCACCGCAAGTTTCGAGAGAGGACGTATCATGCGCCTTGGAGGAGCCGGTCGCGCCGCCGCAGCCGTCCCGGCCGGTTCTGCCGCCTATGAGCAAAATCATATCGCCGGGCAGGGGTGTTTCCCTGACTACATTCTCTTTTTTAGAAGCGCCGATCACCGCGCCGATTTCCATGCGCTTGGCGATATAGCCCGGGTCATAAAGCTCGGTGACCTGTCCGGTGGAAAGGCCTATCTGGTTGCCGTAGGAGGAATATCCCGCCGCCGCCCCGGTCGTGATTTTTTTCTGGGGCAGCTTGCCGGGCAGGGTTTCGGAAGGCGCTGCGGTAGGATCTCCGCTGCCGGTGACGCGCATTGCCTGATAAACATAGGCCCTGCCCGAAAGCGGGTCGCGTATGGCTCCGCCCAGGCAGGTCGCCGCGCCGCCGAACGGCTCGATCTCGGTCGGATGGTTGTGCGTTTCGTTTTTAAACTGCACAAGCCATTGTTCACGCCGCCCGTCTACCTCCACCGGAACCTCTATAGAGCAGGCGTTTATCTCATCGGACTCGTCAAGGTCGGGGATAAGGCCGCGCTTTTTAAGCAGCTTCATGCCCATTGTTGCCATATCCATAAGACAGACGTCTTTTTTATCTATCCTTTCGCCGTAAACCTCGGCTCTGGCCTCAAAATATGCTTTAAGCGCGTTTTCTACCGCTTCACTGGCATAGCCGGGTTCGATTTCAATATCCGAAAGCTTTGTAAGAAAGGTGGTGTGGCGGCAGTGATCCGACCAATAGGTGTCGATAACCCTGAGCTCGGTTACAGTCGGGTCGCGGTGCTCCCCTTTAAAATAGTCCCGGCAGAAAATTAGATCCTGCAGGCTCATGGCAAAGCCCATTTCTGAGTGATACCGCCTGAGCGCGTCCTCATCCATTTTTATAAAGCCCTTTATAATTCGGACATTTTCCGGCTCGGGCATATCGGATTTCAGTGACAGCGGCTTTTCAAGAGAAGCGGGACGCGATTCCACCGGATTTATCATATAATCCCTGACTTCGGACAGCCGACTTTTTATATCCGGCCCGGATATGGCTATCACTTTGGCGCAGGCGACTGCCGGGCGTTCCTTTTTTGTCAGCAGCTGAACACACTGAGCGGCGGAATCGGCACGCTGATCATATTGACCTGGCAGATATTCTATGGCGAATATCTCAAATCCGTCAAGGGGAGGAAGGCTCTCGTCATAGACAAGATCGGTGTTGGGCTCGCTGAATATGGTGTTTTTTGACATGGTATAATATTCATCGTCCAGCCCTTCAATATCATAACGGTTAAACAGCCGCAGAGTGAAGCCGCCGCTCAGCCGCAGGGCGTCACGCAGTTCTTCTGACAGCTTTATTTTTGGGATGTCAAAGCCCGGCCTTTTTTCAACAAACAGCCTTCTTACCATATATAGTTCATCCTTCCGGTTCGTTAAATCATAAAATCATACTGCCCATGATATTTTATCACAAAAAGTCAAAATATAAAAGACCCCGGCTGAAACTGGCTTTAGAGCAATTTGGTTTAACGTATACAGTAGTTTTGCGTACGGCAACCGTAAAGAAATAACACATTAACAAAACAAATTGACATTTCCTTTTATATGTAACTTTTTAGTATACGTTTTGTCAATTGGCTGTAATTGGGGGAATAAGCTTCTAATTCAAAAACATAAAAATTACATTAAATAATTCGTCAAAAATCTCTTTTATGTTTATGAATTATGGTGTATAATGATTTAGCCGTATAAAAAAACAGGCAGGTTTGGTTGCTCAGCAAAAGGAATGTGTTAAAGAATAAAGGGCGTGTTTAATGTCATGGGAACTGTTAGAAATTTTCAACAAAACAGTTATACATATCAGAATCACACGGTTTCATATCACAGTGAATATAAAATCCCGAGAATCCAGTCGGCGCTCAAGCGCCTGATGGATATTTTGGCATCCGCTTTGCTGATTATTGTCTTATTCCCGTTTATGGCTGTCATAGCGGCGGCAATTGTCTTAAATTCCAAAGGAGGCGCTTTTTTTAAGCAAAAACGAATCGGCAAGGATATGCAGCCGTTTACTATTTATAAGTTCCGCACAATGGAGCAGAACGCCGAAAAAAAACACAAGCGCGCCGAGGTGTTTTCTTCAAAGGATCCGCGGCTTACCAGTGTCGGCAGCTTTCTGCGCCGCACAAAAATAGATGAATTTCCCCAGCTTTTAAACATTTTAAAAGGGGATATGAGCCTTGTGGGTCCCAGACCGATGCTTGCGCGCCACAAAAAATATTACAAGGGCTATAAAAGAGACCGTTTTATGCTAAAACCGGGTCTCACGGGTCTTGCTCAGGTCAGCGGCGGAGTGTTTATACCCTTGGGCGACCGTGCCGAATACGATGTTGATTATGTCCGCGATTTCAGTATCTTGCTGGATATAAAAATCCTGTTTAAAACGCTGGTGATAATATTTGTCGGGGAACGCAGATTTATCCGACCCCATATGCAGGGTATGCCTGCGGTATCCACACCTATAAGAATTGCCGCCCATGAGAAAAAAGAATCTATTGCATAATATTGTGAATAATTATAAGCTTATAACCTGCCTGCCGGCAGGTTTTTTTAGTTTTTAGAGCACTTTGCCATTTAAGGGGGGTATATAAAATAAGCTACGTCTTTTCGTTCTATTTTACCTCTGCCCGTGTTATCCTCCTTGCCTTACGCCAGTAAAGCTGCGTCGTCTGCCCGCCGAAGACAAAAGATATCTCCGAAAATCCTGTGTCACATTTCAAGTGGTTGACTATAGTAAACAATACCATCTTTTGAGGTTTTTTATTGTGCAATTCAATTT
>DOZQ01000226.1 GCA_003517915.1 Oscillospiraceae bacterium
AGAGTCCCAGGCGCGCAACAAATATACATTTTACGCGTCAAAGGCCAAAAAAGAGGGGTATGAGCAGATAAGCGCTATTTTCACCGAGACGGCGGCCAACGAAAAAGAGCATGCCGAGCTTTGGTTCAAGCAGTTACACGGCGGCGCGGTACCTGATACCATGGCGAATCTTGCCGATGCGGCGGCTGGCGAAAATTATGAGTGGACAGAAATGTATAAGACGTTTGCCGAAGAGGCCAGAGCCGAGGGCTTTAACGAGATAGCGGCGGCATTTGAAAAGGTGGGCGAGGTCGAAAAGCATCACGAGGAGCGCTACCGCAAGCTCCTGAACAATATCGAGCAGGGCATAGTATTCAAAAAAGATAACGTCACGGTCTGGAAATGCCGCAACTGCGGATATATTCATACCGCCGACGCGGCTCCGCAGGCGTGTCCCGCATGTAAGCACGCGCAGGCCTATTTTGAACTGTTGGCAGAGAATTATTAAAGATTATTTGTGAGTAACCTTTAGACAACTGGGGCGGCCTTATGGCCGCCCCTACACTGTTTTTTATTTATGTGAACAGGCCCATAATCGTACACAGATTATTTACAGCACAAAGCGCCTATAATACTTGAAAAATCCACCGTCCTGTTCTATAATTAGTTGTCATATAATCCTTATAGAAACAGTGGCTTTGGAGGTAAACGCTTATGAATGATAAAAAACTGGTGGAGGAAATCACCTCAATGGAGGACGATTTTTCCAGGTGGTATACCGACGTGGTAAAAAAAGCCGAGCTTACCGATTATTCCAGTGTGCGCGGATGCATGATCCTGCGCCCGTACGGTTATGCTATTTGGGAAAATGTTCAGGCGGATCTGGACAGGCGATTTAAAGCCTGCGGCCATGAAAATGTCATGATGCCCCTGTTTATCCCCGAAAGCCTGCTCCAAAAAGAAAAAGACCATGTCGAGGGCTTTGCCCCAGAGGTCGCGTGGATCACCCACGGCGGCGGAGAAAAGCTCACCGAGCGTATGTGTGTGCGCCCGACCTCCGAGACGCTGTTCTGTGAGCACTACGCGCATGTGGTGCAGTCCTACCGCGATCTGCCCAAGCTTTACAATCAGTGGTGCTCGGTCGTTCGGTGGGAAAAAACCACCCGGCCTTTCCTGCGTACTATGGAATTTTTATGGCAGGAGGGCCATACCATACATGAAACCGAAGAGGACGCCACAAAAGAAACCCTGCGTATGCTGGATGTGTACGCCGATTTTTGTGAGCAGTCGCTTGCGATTCCGGTGATAAAGGGTCGCAAAACCGAAAAAGAACAGTTTGCAGGGGCAAAGGCGACCTACACGATTGAAGCTATGATGCACGACGGCAAAGCGCTGCAAAGCGGTACATCCCACTTTTTCGGGGACGGTTTTGCCCGCGCGTTCGACATCAAGTTTACCGGCAGGGATAACACGCTCCAATACCCGTTTCAGACCTCGTGGGGAATGTCCACCAGAATTATCGGGGCTATTATAATGACCCACGGCGACGACAGCGGGCTGGTGCTGCCGCCCGCGGTGGCTCCGACACAGCTGGTAATCATACCGGTGGCCGCGCACAAGCCCGGTGTAACCGAAAAGGCAAGGGAGCTTAAAGCGCGGCTCGAAAGTCGTTTCAGGGTTAAAATAGACGAGACCGACAATTCGCCAGGATGGAAATTTGCCGAATACGAGATGAAAGGCGTGCCGCTTAGGCTGGAAATAGGCCCGCGCGACATTGAAAAAAATCAGTGTGTTGTTGTGCGCAGGGACAACAGGGAAAAAACGTTTGTATCGCTTGATGATTTGGAAAACGAAATAGACCGTCTGCTTTTGGAGCTGCATGACGGGCTGTATAAAAAAGCTCTTGAAAGACGCGAAAAAATGACCTATACGGCGACGTCATTTGAAGAAATAAAAGAACTGGCTGAAAACAGTCCGGGCTTTATAAAAGCCATGTGGTGCGGTGACCGGGCCTGTGAAGACCGCCTTAAGGAAGAAGCCGGAGTAACCTCGCGCTGTATGCCGTTTTCGGAACAGCCTGTATCCGACTGCTGCGTTTGTTGCGGAAAGAAAGCGGAAAAGCTTGTTGTCTGGGGCAAAGCTTATTAAGGTACTGATAACTCTGGGAGGGAGTATTAGCTTGATCGTATGTAGATATATAAAGAGAACCGCTATATATATCATTTGCGCCTTGCTTTTGATCGTCTGCGTAGCGTTTCCCGCAGGGGCGGCTATGCAGGAGGAAAGCCCCGGAGGGGACATTTCTTCCGAAGCCGTGACCCAGCAGCCGGATGATACGACGGCGGGAGAGATTTCACAGCCGTCGGCTGAACCGGTGAGTAAGAATATTGTCGATGTTACAGAGGTGGTCAACAAATGGGCATGGCTGCCGATTTTAGGGATAATAATATCGGTGTTTCTACTGGTCTATGTCAACACCAAGGCGGCATATGCAAATAAAATGAAAAAAAAGAAGCTGGCGCAGATTGAGAATCAGCCTGAAAAGAGAAAAATTATTGTGAGAAAGCGGAATAATACGGTTTCATATTAGCCCGTATTTAATAAAGCTCCGGATCGTCACGATCCGGAGCTTTTTGTGCTATTTCGTTAGGATTCCGCCGGGGGTCTCCTGCAAAATCAAAATCTGTTCTTCTATAAGGGTGTCAGTGTTTACATAAACTAAAATTTGTTCGCCGTTTTCCCCAGTGCAGAGGAATTCATAGCAGTGTACCTCGTTTTTGCCGGAGGTTGGTATCAGCGCGAGGCTTACCGATTCTATATCCAAAAGGGGACTGACCGATGCCTTGGCCTGTTCGGCGGTATATTTTGTATCGGGCGACATGCGCTCATGGTGGTTCATGATATAGCCCCTGGCCTCGACCGAAACAATCTCGCCGGTGTCCAGCGCGACGCCGACCTTTATAAGGTCGGTATAGCAGACCGTGCCATTAAAAAGATAGGCAAAATTTATAGTGCATATATCCTCAAAAACCATATAATAGCTGGTATGGAAAGACCCCAGCCCGTTTTTTTCAAGATATTCGGAGGCCAGCTTTCCGGCCTGTTCATGGTTTAGCGAGCGTTTACCGGTCTCACGGGGCTTGCTCATATAGATAAGGTAGCCGCCTCGCTTTGTTACGGCGGCCTGTTCGTCGCCGCACTGGAATACATAGGCCGCCGTCTTGCTGTTTTCTTCGCCCGCGTCGCTTAGCTCGTCCTTACCGCAGCCCAAAAACCGCGCGGCGGTCTCACGTGCCTTATCAAGGCTTATTTCCTGAGCGTTCTCGAGCAGTCTGGGTTCCATTTGTAAGATATGGTCGGAGAAGGGTCCGTCGTAGATCAGGGTGGGATAGTCCTGAATAGACTGGTTCGCGTCTGAAAACGAGCGGGAAACGGCGCTGAGCGCCGGATTATTGGCGCCCTCGGCAAGAGTATGCTTTATCTCATTAGTCCAAGCCGCGCTGCCGCTGAGCTCCTGCCGCACCTTTTGAGCGCTGTCGCTCATAAGCCTCGCGGTTTTGATGAGCGAGCGCAGATTGTCAAGCTCTTCGCCGCCTAGCTCCTTGCCGCGCGCGCCGCGCTTTGACAGCTCCATTGAATATTCGCCCACCTGCGATAAAAACCGATAGATCGTATCTATCTCCGCATCGGCTATGGGAAGCTGGGAAAGGCAGGCCTTGGCCGCGCTTGAATCCCGCCAAAGCTCGGCCGAAAACAGGCCCATGCGCTCCGGTGTGCCGGAATACATGCTTTTGTAAAGCGTAATGTCAATGCCGTCAAGATAATCGTTTAAATTGTCCAGCGCCCGCTGATAGGTGTATTCAAGCTGTGAGCGATAGCTGTTTGCCAAGGAGTATCCGTAAATGCCCGCGCCCGCCGCAGTGAGAAGCGCGGCGATGGCAAAGCTGCAAACCCTGACAAAGGCCCTTTTGGATAAATGTCTCAGCGGGGTCATTTCATGCACATCCTTTGACTATATAAAATGAACCGGCTGCGCCGGGGCATCCGCTTCGCGTTCGCACGAAAGATATCCGGCGCATTATTCCGTGTCTCATTTTCCGCCCCTCTGGGGCATTCCGTGAAGTCCGATACCCTGTAGCCTCTGCTGCGCGGGGAAATGTGGCTAATTTGCGGCTGCCTGTTAAATACAGTGTTGTAAGGACACAGGTTCGGCCATTGAGCGTATATGACGACGCGGCGAAAGGGGGTGTATCTGTATGACTCCTGAAATCATTTCCTACGCCAAGCAATTTCGTTTAACTTTTCTTGCTAACGGATTATTCGAGCCGCCGGAAGGCTTAAATAATCAGGAATATCTGCTTGAAGTATTCCGACATGAGGCCAGAAGCCGTGAAGAACGCGCCGCTAAAGACAGGCTAAAGAAAGCGAAATTCCCGGCTTTCAAAGACTTTGACAGCTACGACACGGATTTTCAGAAAGGCGTATCCCGAAAAGAACTGGATATACTCGCTAAGCTTGAATGGCTTGAAGGACTATACAATCTCATTCTGATCGGACCTCCTGGAACCGGCAAGACTCATATTGCATTGGCTATCGGAAACAAAGCCGTACGTGAGGGATACAAAGTCGCATTTACTTCAATGGACAATCTCGTCCACATACTAAAAACCAGAGAGATCTCATCCCAGTCCCGAATCCGTTTAAGCTGGTTTAAAAAATGCGATCTGCTTATTGTTGACGAGTTTGGTTATCTCCCCGTTTCCCGTACTGAGGCCAATTTTTTCTTTTCGCTCATCTCTGAACTCTATGAAAATGCTTCCATCGTGATTACCTTAAACAAGGGCTTTGAGGGTTGGGCTGAAATCCTTGGCGACGCCATACTTGCCACGGCTTTATTGGACAGGCTCACTCATCGCTGCCAAATACTCAATCTAACCGGTGGCGGGTGGCAAACCGCAAACAAATTTTTGATTCCAATCAATAAGGTGGCTCAAAATTATTCGCCGTACCTGGCTCATTTCTACTTGACGGTTACATTTTTGAAATGCCGCGGGGAGTGCTCCATTTTTATTCGTAATATTTTAGATACATGTTTTTTATGCAGTACTATACTTGAACCATTTCAAAACCGAGGCGGTTTTG
>DOZQ01000230.1:0-3086 GCA_003517915.1 Oscillospiraceae bacterium
GAGGAACTGCGAATTCGTTTTTTAGGCAAAAAGGGAGAGCTGACCGCTCTGCTAAAGCAAATGGGCGGCCTTTCAAAGGAAGAACGCCCGGTTATCGGGCAGCTTGCCAACGAGGTTCGGGAAACAATTGAATCCGGCGTAGCCCGGCGCATGACCGCGCTTAACAAACAGGCGCTTGAAAAACGCCTGTTGGAGGAGACTATCGACGTAACCATACCCGGGCGGCGGCAAAGTCCCGGACGCAAGCATCCGCTTAATCTGGTCATGGACGAATTCAAGGAAATCTTTTTGGGCATGGGCTTCAGCGTCGCCTCAGGCCCCGAAATTGAGCTGGACTATTATAACTTTGAAGCGCTGAACACCCCCAAAGACCATCCGGCAAGGGACACGCAGGACACCTTTTATATCAGCGAAAACACCCTGTTGCGTTCCCAGACCTCACCGGTTCAGGTCAGGGTTATGGAAACCCAAAAGCCGCCCATACGCATAATCGCGCCCGGCCGGGTTTACCGCTCTGACACTGTCGACGCCACCCACTCGCCCCTTTTCCATCAGATCGAAGGACTCGTGGTTGACAAGGGCGTCACCATGGGGGATTTAAAAGGCACCTTGGCGATTTTCGCCAGACGCCTTTACGGCGAAGACGCGGTCGTGCGTTTCCGCCCGCATCATTTTCCGTTTACCGAACCCTCCGCCGAAATGGACGTGCGCTGTTTTTCCTGTGGTGGCAAGGGCTGCCGTATCTGCAAGGGCGAGGGCTGGATAGAGATACTTGGCTGCGGCATGGTGCACCCGAATGTGCTTTCGCGCTGCAGAATCGACCCCCGCGTCTACTCCGGCTTCGCCTTCGGACTGGGGCTGGAAAGGGTTGTAATGCGACGCTACGGCATAGGTGATCTGCGGCTGTTTTTTGAAAATGACCTGCGGTTTTTAAATCAGTTCTAGAGGAGGGTTGACAGTATGAATTTATCTATGAGATGGCTGCGGGAATTTGTCGACGCCGATATTTCCCCTGCGGAATACGCTGACGCGATGACGATGAGCGGTTCAAAGGTTGAAGGCTATGCCGTGGAGGGCGAGCAGCTCAGCAAAATAGTAGTCGGAAAAATAATTGATATACAGCCGCACCCCGACGCGGACAAGCTGCTTGTCTGCAAGGTTGACGCTGGCGGCGAGCCACTTCAAATAGTTACCGGCGCGCGTAATTTAAAAACAGGAGATTTTGTGCCTGCCGCGCTGCATGGCTCTACGCTTGCCGGTGGAAAATCCATTAAAAAAGGTAAGCTGCGGGGCGTTATGTCCGAAGGGATGCTCTGCTCGGTAGAAGAGTTGGGTCTCACCCGAGGTGATTTTCCCGATGCCCCCGAGGACGGCATCATGGTTATAAGCGAGCCGTGTACACCCGGTCAGGATATAAAAGAAGCTTTAGGCTACAACGACACGGTTGTGGAATTTGAAATCACCTCCAACCGTCCCGACTGCCTGTCGGTCATCGGGCTCGCGCGCGAAACGGCCGCGACCTTAAATAAACCCCTGCGATTGTACACACCAGAAGCCGGCCCTACCTCCGGCGATATTCTGGAGCATTTGCAGGTAGAGGTAATGGATGACGGCCTGTGCCCGCGATATATGGCCGCCATGGCCGACAACGTGCGAATAAAGCCCTCTCCGCACTGGATGCGGGAACGGCTGCGCGCTAGCGGTGTGCGGCCGATAAACAATATCGTCGACATAACCAACTACGTCATGCTTGAGTACGGCCAGCCGATGCACGCGTTTGACCTGCGTTTTGTAAGCGGCGGCAAAATATTCGTGCGCCGCGCCGAAAAGGGTGAGAGCATTACCACTCTCGACGGCATAAGGCGTCCCCTGAGTGAAAATATGTTGGTAATTGCCGACACCGAAAAGCCGGTCGCGGTCGCGGGCGTGATGGGGGGCGAATTTTCCGGCATTATGGAGGATACCACCCGCGTAGTGTTTGAGTGCGCGAATTTCGGCGGCGCGTCGGTGCGTACCACCGCCAAGGCTCTTGGCATGCGCACCGATTCCTCCGCCCGGTTTGAAAAGGGGCTGGATCCTAATCTCTGCGAACAGGCTCTGGCGCGCGCGTGCGAGCTTGTGCGGCTGCTGGGCGCCGGCGATATAATCGGGAACGTCATAGACTGCCGCGCGGCTCAAAAGCCGCCTCTGACACTACCGCTGGACGCCGAAGCCATCAACCGACTGCTGGGCGCCGATATCCCCGCGCAGCGGATGAAAGACATTCTGACCTCTTTGTTTTTCGGTGTTGACGGCGATATGGTACGCGTGCCCACCTGGCGCGGCGATGTCGAGTGCATGGCGGATCTGGCCGAGGAGGTCGCGCGTATTTACGGCTATGATAAAATTCCAGTCACCGAAATTCGCGGAACGGCTGAGGGCAAGCTCACCGGACGCCAGAAATTTGAGCGTGACGCCGACAGCCTGCTTTTGGCCGCCGGGTATTCTCAAATAATCACCTATTCTTTTGTAAGTCCGAAATATTACGATAAAATCCGCATGCCGAAGGACGATCCGCGCAGGAATTCGGTCACCATCCTCAATCCCCTGGGCGAGGACACCAGCGCCATGCGCACCACCGCCCTGCCGTCGATGCTCGAGGCTCTCTCGTTCAATTACAAAAACCGGAACCTCACCGCGCGGCTTTATGAGAATGCGACCGAATACTTCCCTGTCGGCGGTGACACCCTGCCTGCCGAAAAGCAGCGGATAATTTTAGGTGCCTACGGCGAAAACGAAGACTATTACAGCCTTAAAGGCGCCGTGGAAATCTTGCTCGAGCGCCTGACCTGCGCAGACGCGGAATTTGTCCCGACCAAAGAAAACCCCGCCCATCATCCGGGCCGCTGCGCCGAGATTTACTGCGGTTCCGCACGGCTGGGAATTTTGGGTGAGATCCATCCTGAGACACTCGAAAACTACGATATCGGAGTGTCGGTTTACGCCGCCGAGCTGGATTTAGACGCGATGTTTGAGCTCAGACAAACCGAAAAAAGCTATAAGCCGCTGCCCAAATTCCCCTCAGCCAGCCGGGATATCTCGGTTAT
>DOZQ01000230.1:3106-4440 GCA_003517915.1 Oscillospiraceae bacterium
GGCGGAAAAATCCTTGCATCGGTCAAGCTTTTCGATGTGTATGAGGGCGACCGGATTCCGGCCGGACAAAAAAGCGTCGCCTTTTCAATTGTATTTCAGGCAGATGACCGCACCCTGACCGATGCCGAAGCGGATAAGGCCGTAGAGAAAATTGTTTCGGCGCTTGAGGGCATGGGTGCGCGGCTCCGGGCGTAATCGTCCGAGCCGGTTTAAGATGTGTTTGGCAATCGGCAAACACATCTTAAAACCAAAAATTTTTATCTTTTTATCTTATAACAGATTTATCTTCGTTTTACCCTTGTAATTTACCCCAAAATGTTGTAACATTTATGTAGCCGTTTGCTATGCAAAAAATAATCTTAAACTCAACGGAGGAGGAATATAAGAATTATGAACGACAAAACGATGACCTTCTCTTTGGGGGGCGAGCAGGAGCAGGAAATGCGCCGGGTTCTCACACTTGTCTATGACGCATTGCAGGAAAAAGGCTATAATCCCATCAGTCAGCTCGTCGGCTATGTTTTATCTGAGGATCCGACCTATATTACAACCCATAACAACGCGCGCAGCCTGATACGCAAGCTCGATCGAGATGAGATTTTGCAGACTCTTATGAAAAATTATCTTATGGACTGACACCCGTACGCTTAGTTAAATGCAGATTGCTGTTTTTCGCGTTACTCTAAAAATTCACGCTTTTAGCGCTTTTAAAGGAGGCATTTATTGCCTCCTTTATTTTATGGGCGAATATATACCACAAATTTTTACTCATGCCACACCGGCTTTGACATATAATATAATTGTAATGTAGTCGGACTTTTTGGTTACAAATATTTAAAAAATTGTTACCGAATATTCACTTGACTTTCTTTTTCATATAAAATAATATTATTTCAGAGCAGGCTGGACAGCCGCGTAAATCATGAGATTTATGAGGAAAGTCCGAGCTCCACAGGGCGGGATAACGGCTAACGGCCGCCGAGGGCGACCTTAGGGAAAGTGCAACAGAGATATACCGCCGGAATTTTTCCGGCAAGGGTGGAAAGGTGAGGTAAGAGCTCACCGGCACACGGGAGACCGCGTGGCCCTGCAAACCCTATCCGGTGCAACACCGACAGGGAACTATACGCCTGCCCGGCGTGTTTCCGACGGGTGGCTTGAGCCGTGGGGCAACCTGCGGCCCAGATAGATGGCTGTCTATAACAGAACTCGGCTTACAGGCCTGCTCTAACTAAAATAAATTCGCCCTTATCTATAGTTTCCGGCTATATAGGGGCTTTTCATATATAGCACGAAATGGAGCTTTCTCAATGAAAAATTCCTCAATCTGGCAA
>DOZQ01000249.1 GCA_003517915.1 Oscillospiraceae bacterium
TAATACCCCCAAAAGGAAATGTTGGACAAAATTCATAAAAACATTGCAACCATGCGGGTTTGCGGCGATATGCTTCCTCCAAGGTGTAGGCTAAATATCCGCGATAGAGCAAGAGAAGGGCATGATTTTGGCCAGAGGTTGATTTAGACCATTGAACCATCTCCTGTTTCGTGGTATAATCTGGTAAGAGTTTAAGCGATGAGGTTGACGCAGATTGCTGTATTCGGGAGGTCAGGCAAATGCCAATCGAAGTAACAAAAGTATATCAAGAGCCTTTTCCGGCTTTACGCTTTATCGGTAAGCGTTACACCAATGATGACAGAAAAGACGGTGGTTTTGGTGTACAGTGGAGTGAATGGTGGAGTAAAACAAGTTTGGAAATATGAAAGCAGCCATTTCTTGCGCACCGTTTGACGAATCGACTATCGGGTTGATGACGATGCGCGGAGATATGACTGGCTTTACATACTGGATAGGTTTATTTTTCCCCGCTGATACAGATATACCTGATGGCTACGACTACCTCGATTTGCCTGAGAGTAACATCGGCGTAGGCTGGGTTTGCGGCAATGAGGAAAACGGTGAAATTTACGGTGGCCCTCCCCATGAAGCCGTATGTAAGAAAATTGAGGATGACGGCATAGGTGTCTTTCGCAATGACATTGCCGGTGTGGGTAGTGACACATACTGTTTCTTTGAAATATATAATTGTCCGCGTTTCACCGTAGAAGACGAAAACGGCAACGTCACCCTTGACTACGGAAACAATATTGTTTAGACATATTGACATAAGGAGCTTATCAGTTGACAATACGAATGGACAGAAATAAATTCGATTCTCTTACAGATGACGCAGTTGGACACGCCTGCTTTGAACCGATGGTTCCTGTTTATCAAGCGGGAATGCGAGGGCGAGTCGGGAAAGCAGCGGTGGAATACAGGACTGAGTTTCACAAGCTGCTCACACGGGGACAAAGGGCCTTGTTTATGTTCTTCACTTACTACGACCATGCAATTCGGTCACCAGACGAGTTCGTGAGAATCAGCGGCCATTACCTGTCTGCGCAAATCTTTGGGGCTGTTATAAAAGGAATCGCATTCTTCCGCGATGATAGCATGATAGAGCTTCTTTCGGCGGTTGAGCAGACATTATCAGATAAAGGCCAGAGCCAGAAAAAGATTTCAGAGCTATATCATCAGTTCGCTGAGATTGCTCCAAATACACTATCCCTTATCGGAGCGCATATAAAAGAAAACAGGGCGGAGTTCATCTGCCTTGAATAGTATGTATGTCTCATGCAATACTCCTAAAAGCGATAAATTCTATCAAATGAGAGGGAAAATCTTTGAAAATGACATCAATGAAAAATAGGCTATCCGCATTAATCATGGTGCTTGTACTGGTTGCCCTTGTGGCCTGTACTGGTCAAAATGATGCGAGTAGCGAATCTCCCAGCGCAGCACTAAGCAGTAGTGTCGCGCCGTCCTCGAAAACGGAACCACAACCTCCGTCAAGCAGCCCCTCGTCTGAAAGTCAAAGCGAAGCCCCGCAACCGCCAGTGTCAAGCTTCCCCTCGTCTGAAAACCAAAGTGAAACACCTCAACCGCCAGTATCAAGTGTTCCCTCGTCTGAAAGCCGGAGCGAAGGGCCGCAACAGGAATCGTCAGCGCAATCTCCAAATGACAGCCCGGTTTCCGAAGATGAACCTGTCGAAACCGCAGTAGAAATTATGGGCAACCCTACACCTGACGATTTTCAGGGTGAAAATTTCTTTGTGTATGACGGCTTGGTGTGTTTAAGGGCAGATGGTATAGAGTGGGTTATGGAATTGGGGCTTACAGAGGGAGAATTGTTAGGGGAAATAATCCGAACAGGAATTACAAAGAACCATGCAGACTGGGATGCAACCGATTTACCTGTTGCCACGAAAATATACCAGCACTCAGAGCGCAGAGAAGTTTTAATAGCAATATACGATGACACAAAGATACCGTATCTGAAAATGATAGAAGGATAATTTACTACACAATGAGGCGAACACGGTTGACATAAAAAGGAAAGGGGTTCTGTAATGTTTGAATCGAGGTGTGGGGTACGCTGTGACATTTGCGAACGCAAGGAACAAGTACACTGTAAAGGATGTCTCAATATGCCCGCCCCTTTTTGGGGCGGGGAGTGCAAGGTAAAAAGCTGTTGCGAGGGGAAGTTATTAAACCACTGTGGCGAATGTGATATTTTCCCTTGTGATATGCTTTCAAACATGGGCAAGGAACAAGGGTTTGACCCCGCGATTAAGATTGAACAATGCAAAAAGTGGAGAGATGAGGTTCTTATATAGGTTCACCTTAGCAACGTCACGGCAGCTTGTAGGCTTGTTGTTCATAATTCGTATGGAGAGGGGATGAAATAGGTGAAAAAAACACTCGTTATTTTGTGTGCAGTAGTCTTAGTATTTGGCATGACTGTATCTGCGTTCGCGGTCGAAGCTCCCACTGTAAGGCCGGGCAATGGGTCGACGAGGAATTGGACATCTCGCTAAATAATCTCGATAAAGAAAAAGAATATGTCATAAGGCTTACCTGTTCAAAAGTCGAACATGCAGAAGCTGTAATAGCTTTCGATAGTAGTTTGGTTGAGGACGTAGTAATGCCACGCAAGCTAACGTAGCGAGTT
>DOZQ01000153.1:0-5382 GCA_003517915.1 Oscillospiraceae bacterium
ACCAGGGCCTGTCCATAGGCGTCACGGGTCGCTTTTTTTACTATTTCTGCCATATCAAGCTCCATTCCCCCGCGATTGTGCGGTCATTTTTGTTATTTCTATTTGTATCAGTCAAGAGCGTCAAGCCCGGCGCGCAGCTCTTCCATAGCTTTGTTATACTGCTCTTCATTCGGCGCGGTGCCGTGCCAGCTGACTTGATTTTCCATAAAGGATACTCCCCGACCCTTGACGGTTTTTCCGATAATCGCCGTCGGACGGCCTTTTTCCTCGCGCGCTTCTTTAAAAGCGGCGTCCAGCTGTTCAAAGTCATTGCCGTTAATTTCAATTGCGCGCCAGCCAAACGCAATGAATTTTTCGCCTATAGGATAGGGGGAATTGACCTCTTCGACCGTTCCGTCGATCTGCAAGCCGTTGTTGTCGACGAAAACACACAAATTGTCAAGTTCTTTATGCGCCGCGAACATGGCGGCCTCCCAAACCTGACCCTCTTCGATCTCGCCGTCGCCCAGCACGGCGTAAACCCGGTAGGCTTTGCCACCAAGCTTGCCAGACAGCGCCATGCCGGCCGCGGCGGAAATGCCCTGACCCAAAGAACCGGTGGACATATCGACCCCGGGAGTACCCTTTTTGTCGGGGTGTCCCTGCAGCATATGTCCGGGCTTGCGCAGATATTTGAGTTCCCCGGTATCAAAATAACCTCTGTTCGCCAAAGCCGCATACAGCGCCGGAGCCGTATGGCCTTTGGAGAGCACAAACCTGTCGCGTTCGTCCCACTTTGGATTTTTGGGGTTGATTCTCATGCCTTCAAAATAGAGATAGGTCAGCGCGTCAGCCACCGAAAGCGAGCCGCCCGGATGTCCCGACTTTGCATTATAGACCCCCTCGATTACGCCCATTCTGACCCTTGCGGCCATTTTTTTGAGCTCCTTCAAAATGGTTTTTTCCATAGTTCCCTCCTGTAATTCAGTTTCACCTACCAACATATGCAGTCAAATAATTTTGACTATATTAATTAGAGCAATTTAATTTATTATAGATTATGAGGAATAATCAAATTACTCTAAAATAATGATTTAAAAATCGTCTTTCCCGCCGAAGGTCTTTTTTCGGGCTCGGGCGCTTTGCACTATAAAAGCACGTTTTTATTCTGTCAGACTTTTTTCCAAATAAGCGATAAAATCTCCGACTGCTCCATCCTCACAGGGCGCCGCGATATAATCGGCGGCGTTTTTCACCTCGGGAGGCGCACCCTCGGGAGCAGCGCCTATACCCGCCGCCTTAATCATCTCAATATCGTTGCTGAAATCGCCTATGGCATAGGTGTTCTTCATATCAATATCATAAGCTTCGGCCAGTTGCCTGAGCGCCTCGCCCTTGTTGACTCCGCTCGGCAAAAGCTCCAGATATATGGGAGAAGACAAGACGACGTAGGAATTTGCGTGCCGCTTTTCTTTGTAAATTGCTTCAAGTCTTAAAAGCTCTTCATGCTCGGACGGAAACAGCACCTTGTTCCAGCTTTTGCCCATCACCTCGTCCAAACCTGCGGCGCGGTGCGGAAGCTTTTCGGCGCCCACATGATCGCGCACCCTTTTATGGTCGTTTATGACAAACAGCTCCGCCCCGCTGTGTATCTCCATACCCACATCGGGACAAGCCGCAAGCAGCTCACGGCATAAAAGCTTTGTGTCACGCGAAAGCTCCCTGCGCCACAAAAATTTTTCCGCGTGATAATCGTAAAGCCCCGCGCCGTTGAATACAATCGCGGGCATGTCGGTTTCCAGCATATCGTAATAGCGTCTTGCCGAAACCATCGACCGCCCGGTGGCCACCGTAAATTTCCCGCCGGCGGCACGGTAGCGCTCAAGGGCTTTTTTGTTTAGCTCTGGGAGTTTAAAATCCCGTGTTATCATCGTACCGTCGATGTCGGAAACAAGCAGAGTGCCGGTAAAATCAAGCTTCATAAATCCTCCGTGATAAGAGTTATATCCTATAAATAAATATATGGTTTTAGTTATATCCGGCGCAACGCCGCCTTAAAATAATCCGGCAACGGAGAGTCAAACTCCATGCGCCCGCCCGTGGCCGGGTGGATAAATCCCACTTTTTTAGCATGCAGGCATTGACCTTCAAGCCCTGGAAAAGCCTTTTTTGCGCAATATACCTCGTCGCCCAGCACCGGATGTCCAACCGATGCCAGATGCACCCTTATCTGGTGGGTGCGCCCGGTTTCAAGCCGCAGGCGCAAATGCGCGTGTTTGGGATACGCAGTGATCAGCTCGTAATGCGTAACGGCTGGCCTGCCGTTTTTATGGTTCACCGCCATCTGCTTGCGCTTTACAGGATGCCGGCCTATCGGAGCGTCTATTGTTCCGCTCTGTTTGCCAGGCTGACCGTGTACCACCGCCTCATATTCGCGAAGCAAAGAGTGTGCGGCTATCTGCTGTGACAATGCCAAATGCGCCGCGTCGGTTTTTGCGGCCAAAAGCAGCCCGCTGGTCAACCGGTCGATACGGTGGACGATACCGGGGCGTAGCGTGCCGCCTATACCCGCAAGGCTGTCGCCGCAGTGATAGAGCAGCGCGTGCACCAGCGTACCCTCATAGTGCCCCGGTGCGGGATGCACCACCATCCCCTTGGGCTTGTTGATTACCAGCAGATGCGCGTCCTCATATAAAATGTCAAGCGGAATATTTTCAGGGGTCAGCTCGGCCGGCTTAGGCGCGGGCAAAAACACCTCCGCTTTCATACCTGCACTCAGCATATAGCTTTTAGGACGAGCCTTCCCGTTCACCAAAACATGCCCCTGTTCTATAAGAGACGCGGCGGCGCTTCTGGAAAGCTCCGTGAGCTCTTCGGCCAAAAAGCGGTCGAGCCTTATCGGCTCCGGCCTGTCACAGCATAAAACAAATTCTTTACCGGCGGCATTTTCCGCCTCGTCGGAGGTAACAGGATAAGTATTGTTCATACATTTCCGTCCGGCTCTTCCGGCAGTTCCTTTGCCGCTTTTTTACCGCTGTATTCCTTTTTTATATCCTTCACAAAATGTATAATGACAAGCGCAGCCCCGGCGACGACAAAGCAATCCGCAAGGTTGAAAACATAAAAGTTCAAAAAGCGCAGGTCGATAAAATCGGTTACAAAGCCGAAGGCGACGCGGTCTATCAGGTTGCCGAAGCCTCCAGCTAAAATCAGGAAGGCCGCCCAGACAAGCAGTCTTGTTTTCAGCATTCGCCGTACCAGCAAAACCACGCCCACGGCCAGCAGCAGCGCGACAATCACGGAAAACACCCAGCGCTGATCTTTAAACCAGCCGAACGCCACTCCCGTATTGCGGATATAGGAAATGTGCAGCACGCCGGGAATAAGCGGCATTGTATCATACTGCTCGAAATTCAGTTTGATTAAAAGCTTTGACGCCTGATCCAAAATCAGAAGCAGCGCCGAAACGATCAGCGGTTTTTTCATCCGGATATTACCTCCCGCAAAAATAGTCTGAGATTAATCCTCCAGCACTCCCGCGCATCTCGCGCAAATTGTCGGATGCGAAGAGTTTTGGCCGATGTCCCCTGTATATATCCAGCAACGTTCGCATTTCTCACCCTCAGCCTTGGCTACCGTAACGCCCAGACCGGGAAGCTCGCCGGTAAAGTAGCCGCCTTTTTGTGAGACAAGCTCAGCCTGAGAGACTATAAACAGGCCGGGAAGCTTATCCTCCTCCAGACGCAGCGTCTCATAAAGCTCCTCGTCTGCGGCGTAAATCGTAAGGCGCGCTTCAAGCGACGCGCCGATTTCTTTTTTTGCCCTTGAAAGCTCAAGCGCCTTCATAACGTCGTTCCTCACCGAGTGGAGCTTTTCCCAGTGCGCCATAAATTCGGCGTCCTGAGGCAGACCCAGTTGTCTCGGAATATCGTTGAAGATTACATGTTCGGCGCTGCGTGAGGAATCATGCGGCATCGCCTGCCAGATTTCATCCGCCGTAAAAGCCAGAATCGGCGCTATTATCAGCGTAAGCGCGTCGAGCAGCTTATAAATGGCGGTCTGCGCCGCACGGCGGGTTTTGCCGTCGGTTTTTTCGACATACAGCCTGTCCTTGAGTACGTCAAGATAAAAATTAGAAAGATCGGTCACGCAGAAGTTGTGCACCGCGTGAAAGATTATATGATATTCAAAATTTTCATATGCCTCATGCACACGGTCAAGCAACTGCTGCATGCGGCAAAGCGTATAGCGGTCTATAGGCTCGAGTTCACTCAGCTCCACCATATCTTTGTCGGGATTAAAATCGCTTATGCAGCCCAAAATAAACCGCGCCGTATTGCGTATTTTGCGGTAGATTTCACTCAGCTGCTTTAAAATATCCTTGGATATGCGCACGTCCGCGTGGTAATCGCTTGAGGCGACCCACAGCCGCAGGATATCCGCGCCGTACTGATCGACAATCTCCTGCGGCAAAATCCCGTTGCCGAGGGATTTTGACATCTTTTTGCCGTCACCGTCCACGACCCAGCCGTGGCTCACGACAGTATTAAACGGCGCGCGGCCTGAGGTGGCCACCGCCGTAAGCAGCGAGGACTGGAACCAGCCGCGGTACTGATCGGAGCCCTCTAAATACACATCCGCCGGCCAGCGCAGATAGTCACGCTCTTTCAGTACAGCCTCATGGCTGACGCCAGAATCAAACCAGACATCCATTATGTCGGTTTCTTTTATAAATTCCCCGCAGCCGCATTTTTCACAGACTGTACCCTCCGGCACAAACCGGGAGGCGTCGCTCGCGTACCACGCGTCCGCGCCTTCATTTTTGAAAATCCTGGAGATGACAGCTATGGTTTCGGGGGTTATAAGCTCCCTGCCGCAGTCCTTGCAGTAAAGAATCGGCAGCGGAACGCCCCATATGCGCTGGCGGGAGATGCACCAGTCGCTCCGGTCGACCACCATGTTGGTGATACGACCCTCGCCCCACGCGGGTACCCATTTAGTGTTCTTTATAGCCTGAACCGCGTCATTTTTAAACGGCTCAATGGAGCAAAACCACTGCTCGGTTGCGCGGAAAAGAATCGGATCCTTACAGCGCCAGCAGTGCGGGTATTGATGTATAATCTTTTTGACGGCAAGCATATGCCCCGTCTGCTCGAGCCGCTTCGCAATGACCTTGCCCGCCTCGCCGGTCGTAAGTCCCGCGATGAAATCACCGGCCTCGGCGGTCATGTAGCCCCTGTCGTCCACAGGGACAATCATCGGCAGCTCTTTGTAATTTCTAGCGACCTCAAAGTCCTCCACGCCATGCCCAGGCGCGGTATGGACTACGCCGGTGCCGCTTTCAAGCGTCACATGGTCGCCTGTTATCACCAGTGAATCCCGCTGTAAAAAAGGATGCGCCGT
>DOZQ01000153.1:5397-5578 GCA_003517915.1 Oscillospiraceae bacterium
CCCGGCGGCCTGCATGACCGAATCAAGCAGCCCGGCTGCCATCACAAGATATTCATCCCCGCATTTTACCAGTGCGTACTGGTAGTTCGGCCCTACGCAAAGCGCGACATTGCCCGGCAGGGTCCATGCGGTAGTGGTCCATATGACGAAATAAACCTTACTGAGATCTATTCCTTTAGCG
>DOZQ01000153.1:5605-14475 GCA_003517915.1 Oscillospiraceae bacterium
GGATCCTCGGCGTATTCAATCTCCGCCTCGGCCAGCGCGGTGTGGCATTCCGGGCACCAGTAAACCGGCTTTAGCCCCTTGTAGATATATCCTTTTTCGGCCATTTTGCCGAAAACCTCAATCTGTTTGGCCTCAAATGCCGGCTTTAGGGTGATATAGGGGTTATTCCATTCACCGATAACGCCAAGCCGCTTAAACTGATTGGTCATCTGATCAACATAAAGCTCGGCAAATTCCCGGCAGATTTTTCTTATTTCCAAAGGCGACGCCGCTGTTTCGGAGTCCAGCCCCGCCTTTTTTCGGGCTTTAAGCTCAATCGGCAGCCCGTGGCAGTCCCATCCGGGCACATAGGGAGCCTTAAATCCGGTCATATTTTTATATTTATTTATAAAATCCTTGAGCACCTTGTTCATCGCCGTGCCCAAATGAATATCACCGTTGGCGTAGGGGGGTCCGTCGTGCAGCACAAAAAGCGGCTTACCCTCGTTTTTGCTAATTAGAGTTTCATACAGCTCCATTTCTTCAAAATGCCTCAAAAAATCCGGCTCCCGCTGCGGCAGACCCGCCCGCATTGCGAAATCCGTTTTTGGCAGATTTAAGGTTTTGTTATAATCCTGATTCATTGCCGTTCCCCCTCGTGTTGTGTTGAAGGTAATTTGTCCAATAAAATTGTTCTATATATGAAGTTATGCGGCATATAGAGCAAATTGACAAAATACGATCCGGGATTTGTCAATTTGCTCCAAGCCACATAATCTTAAGAGTGCTTTTATCAAAGAAATTGCCCTAATATCTTATTTGCTACGCTTTTTGAAAAAACCAAAGCCGGCGGCCTCGTCCTGCCGGTCACTTTTCGAGCCGTAGTCTCCGCCGAATTTCAGGCCGCTTTCCGTTTGCGGATCATCCTCGTCTTCCTCCACAACGACCCTGAACGCTTTTTTGCCTTCCTGCCGCACAGGATGTTTTTCCTCCTCGGGAGCCTCCTCTTCGGCGGGCTGTTCCGAGCCGCCGTCAAAGTCCTCTTCATCCTCAGGGATATCGTCTAGCGTATCAGGCTCGTCTATGTCGTAGTCTTCGTCCGTTTCCGGCTCAGACGCGCCTATCTCGTCGAGTTCGTCGGTTTGCGCAGCCATGTCGGAATCCTTCATAATCTCAGCTTTCTTAGCCTCGAATTCCTCCCTGGACTTTTCGGACGCGACGGTCGGGTCATTGGTGACCTCATTTGGGATAAGGGTTATCATCTCTACATGGGTCTTATATCTTGTAAGCAGGTTTGAGCGGAAGGAAGAGACCTCGGTTTTAAGCTTATTAAAGGCCTGCTGCTGACGGCTTACGCTGTCTACCGCGGCGGAGACCATGCGGTCAGTTTTTTCTTTTGTTTCGGCTGTCAGCCTGTCCGCGTTTTTACGGGTGGTGCGGGTCAGTTCTTCGGCGTTTTTAGTCGCCTTATTTATTGTCGCTTCGGACTTGGCGTTTGCCGCTGCAACCGTCTCGTCCGCGCGCTTTTGTGCGGAGGACTGCAGCATCTCGGCTTGCTCCTTGGCTTCCTTTACGACCTTATCCGCCATGCGCTGAGCGTTGAGCAGCGCCGTGTGGATGCTGTCCTCGTCCTTACGGTATTCCTCAATTTTATTTGCCAGAACATTCAGCTTTTCCAGCATTTCGTTGTTCTCTTTGTAAAGAGACTCGATGGTGGTGGCCAGCTCCTCTAAAAAACAGTCGACATCGAGCGGCTTATATCCGCCAATCGATGTTTTTTGAAACTCCATGTTCCTGATTTGAGTCGGCGTAAGCATTCCGCATCCCCCTAAAATTTTTATAATACCTTTTTTCTGTTTATGTTTGTCATATATATTTACGCGCTGCAAGCCTGATCCGGTCTTTTTTGGTTTTGCTGCTCAAATCGTCCAAGATATATTTCCCAAAACCTCTGACCGATATGACGTCGCCGTTTTTAAGCTTGGCGCTTATATTTGTCTCTGTCTGAAATCCACGCTTCACGAATCCGCTTTTTATAAGCTCGGTGCTGTGTGCCCGGCCGGCGCCGGTAAGCGCACTTACCACACAGTCCAGCCGTTCGGATGCGGCGGTTGCAGTTACGGCTTTAAAACGATCTTTTTCCGGCAGTTTTTCCGGCGCTCCCGGCAAAACAGTCACTCCAACGCCGCCTATTTTGCTAAGCTGAGAATCCACATACGAAAAAACCGGCTCAAGCAGGAACAAAACGGCGGTTCCCTCGCCGCAGAGTATATCCCCCACAGACTTGCGCTCGATTCCGAGCGACAAAAGCGAACCCAAAAAATCCCGGTGGGAAAGCGGATACTCAAAAAGCCAGTTCACCGTTAAGGCTCTCACCGGGAAAGCCTCGTCTTTCGGCGTTTCGCCGTCTGGGAAAATACCCAGCACCCGGCGCTCCGCTTTGGTATATCCACCGAAAAGCGCCGCGTTTTGGCGGTGTCCAGCCAAATATGTACCGCAAAGCTCGCATTCAGCTCCGTCTAAAAAGCCGATAAAATGAGGCGTGTTGCGCCTGCGGACAATCTCTAAAGCATCGCCGATTCGGGAGATAAGAAAATCCCGCTGTTCGTAAGAAGCCATGAAGGCTAAATATAAAGCCCGCTGCTTTCCAGTTCGTCCATGAGCAGATCGCCCATGATATCAACATTGAAGGGCGTGATGATAAAGGTGCTGTTCGCTACCCTTTTGAGCTGGCCGTTATTCGCGTAAGCGACACCGCTCAAAAAATCGACCAGCCTGCGCGCGATTTCCTTACCGCAGGATTCAAGGTTGACCACTACTGTTCTCTTCGCGTTCAGATGGTCGGCGATTGACGGCGCGTCGTCAAAGCGTTCGGGCTTGACAAGCACAACCTGTAACTGAGTCGTGGCATGAATGTTTACAACCTTGTTGCGCTGCTGGGTATCGCCGTAGTGCTGCGGCGCGCTCTGGCGCGGGGGCGGGGAGGGCTCGTAGCTGTCCTCCTGTTTCCGGCTGCCGTACTGGTCATCGTAGGAGTCGTCGTATTGCTCTTCCTCCGGCAGATATTCATCATATTCTTCCTCGGGCGGCACACTCATTATGTTCTTGATCTTGTCCATAAAACTCATCTCAATATACACTCCTGTCTTTGCTGCCGGGCAGAATTTTTTTCTGTCTTGTGAAAAAGCTGTCGGCAATTATATACGCGCCCCAAAAAGCGCGGAACCGATGCGGACTATATTTGCCCCTTCTTTGACCGCCTGCTCATAGTCGGATGACATACCCATTGAAAGATATTCAATAGTTCTATTATCTGTTTTTTCACACTTAATGTCAATAAACAGTTTGTTAAGATGGATAAAAAACTTGTTTATTTGGGCAACATTACTACAAATCGGCGGAATAGACATGATTCCTTTAACGGTTATCCCTTTAAGTGTGGAGATTTCATACAATCTTTCCTTGAGCTCTTCGGGGAAAAAGCCGGATTTGCTGTTTTCTTTGCCGATATTTACCTCCAAAAGTATATCTGTGGAAATCCCCGCGTCGAAGCTCCTTTTTGATATTTCCTGTGCCAAGCGTACGGAATCGACCGATTCTATCATATTCACCCTGCCGATTATCTGTCGCACCTTATTGGTCTGCAAATGTCCTATAAAGTGAAATCCGGACAGTCCTTCCCGCTCTATCTCGTCATATTTTGAAAGCAGCTCTTGCACGCGGTTTTCACCTATGGCGGTGACTCCCAGGCCGATCACATGGTTTATAAGCGCGGCCGGAACGGTTTTAGTCGCCGCGAGCAGCATAATCTCACCGGGGTTTCTGCCCGAGCTCTTTGCCGCGGCGGCGATTTTTTCGGTAATAAGCCTATAATTCGCCTCTATTTGTTTTTTGCGCTGTTCCAGATATTCGTCACCTGACAATCTTCCCGTCATACAGGTCTTTCCCCTCCACAATTATCTCGTCAAACAGATGCAGTCCGTTTTCCGACGGCTCTGCCTGCCCGCATATGACATATCCGTCGCCGGTATACAGTACCTCCACGGGACAAAAGCGCGTTTCGGCACCCTTTACCAGATAAACTCCCCGCACGTCGTCCATAAACCTGACCGCCCGGCTGTTGACCCTGATCCCCGAAAACGCATTCTTAACAATGTCAATAAGCCGGCTGCGCATTCCGGCAAGTTCACTGTTCATTTGATCGCATTTAAAAATTACCAGCGCATCTTCATCCGCCCCGTAGGTCTTCACCTCCGCTACCGTCGCCGGCAGCTCGTCCAGCGTTGCCGCATTGAGCTTTAGGGTATATTCCTGTCCGCGAGAAAAACCCGACGCGGCCGCGAAATCAGTCACGCAGGCGATATGCCACTCGTAGTCTTCCACAAGTTTGCCTATTACCCGGTCGCTGTCCAAATCCATGCCCGCCTGAAGACTGAGTATACGCTCAGGCGTAAGCTCCGAAATATCTCCGGGCTCGACAAGGCTCTCAAAGCCGTCGGCCTCTCTTATAAAATAGCCCGACGACGGCGTGACGATTCGCTCAAGGCACTCGCCGGACTGTGAGGCCAGGCTCTCTTTTTCCGCGCGCAGGGAATCAAGGCGTGCGGAATATCCGCTCGGGTCCCCGGTTACCATCTGCCGCCGGTTCATGTATCCGTAAATTTCGGACTTTACATCCTGTATCCCCGCGAAATCCCCCGCGTCCACCCTGTCGAGCAGCGAAATAAACGATTTTGAAAGCTCTCCTCCCAGCACCTCAAGATCGGCTTGAGCCGAGCTTTGCTCTATAAGCTCCTCAGTCTGCTTTATTTCTTCTTCAAGCCGCGCGGCCTGAGCCTTTGCCGATGCCGCCCGCTCACTTAAATAGATTTCCGCTATAACTCCGCCCTTGGCGACCTTGCCGCCGTCGGTCAGATTATAATTGCGATATCCATCGGCGGAAGAGTAGATTATCTGCTCGCGCCTTATAAAATAGCTTTGTGCGGGCACTTTATCGTACGCGGTGTAGGCAAGAGCCATTTCAGTTCTGATGCGCGCGTTGTTCACGGTGTAAAACTGATAGCCCACATACGCCGCCAGCAGCACGGCGATAAGCGCCGTAAGAATACGGTAACCGATTTTCATGCTTTTCTCCTTTGGACACCTTCCGGCGGCGGTTTACAAGGCGGCCTTTGGCCGTACAGCCGTCCGGCTATGCCTGATTTTCGGGGAGCTTGGTTTCCAGCAGGGGAATTTCCCTGGCCGGGATAATTGTGGAAATCGCGTGCTTGTACACCAGATTCTGCTTGCCGTCACCATCCAAAATCACGGTGAAATTGTCAAAGCCCTTTACCACGCCCTTGAACTGAAAGCCGTTGGTCAAATAGATGGTAAGCGGTGTTTTGTTTCTTCTCGCCACATTGAGAAAGGTATCCTGAAGATTAAGCGCGTTTGCCATTTTAACTTCCTCCACTTCTGACAGACACGGCCTCATACGGGCACAATTTCAGTCCGCGGGCCTGTCCTCAGTATTTTTATATAAAGTATATCACTGCCGGCGTGTCGCATTATGCATTATTCCCCAATATTCCGAGCGCGGTTTTCTCGATTTCTTTTTCACTCAGGTTATCTATCGCCAAAGGCGTTAAATAATCCGCGTGTGAAAACCATGTCATCTGACGTTTGGCATAGCGTCTCGTTTGGGTTTTAAGTTCTATGGCTGCCTGCTCCAGCGTGATCTTACCCTCAAAATAAGGAATAAACTCTTTATAGCCTATGGCCTGTGCGGCGGTTTTGCATGGGTTCGCCTGCATTATCCTCAGTGCTTCGTTTGCAATTCCGGCTTTAAGCATTTCATCCACCCGGCGTTCTATACGCCCGTACAAAGTCTGCCGGTCTTTAAAATATAACAGCACGCCCTTCGACTCAAATTCCGGAGGAATTTCTCTTGAGCGCCGCACGTGCTCGCTCATGGGTATGCCGGTAAGCTCATATAATTCCAGCGCCCTTATGATCCGTCCCATATTGTTTGGATGCAGCCGCACCGCCGCCGTAGGATCAACCGATTCCAGCCGCCGCCAAAGATGTTCGTTGCCGTGTTCCTTCGCTTCATGCGCCAGCCGCTCACGCAGGGCTTCATCCCGCCTTGCTTCGGCAAATCGGATTCCGGCCGCCAGCGAGCTTATATACAGCCCGGTACCCCCCGTAACAATCGGCAAAACCCCGCGCACGTGCATATCGGCTATAAGCTCCCTGGCGGCGGCAAGATACTCCGCCACCGAAAATTCCTGTGACACCGAAAGAAAATCCATAAGATGATGCGGTACTCCCTGCCGTTCCTCCGGAGAGGGCTTAGCGGTGGAGATGTTCATCTCTTTATATATTTGCATCGAATCGGCCGAAATGATCTCTCCGCCGAGACGCTTCGCGATAGCTATGGCCAAGCGGGTCTTTCCCGCTGCCGTCGGCCCCGCGACGACAAGCACGGGTTTTTTTTGATTACTGTATTCTGCCAAACTGTTTTTCGATCTCCTTTTTACCGAGCTCATAGCAAACCGGTCTGCCGTGCGGGCAGTAACGTATGGAATCCTCGCAGAGAACCTGCTTCGCCAGTGTCAGCATTTCGCCGGGAGTCAGGCGGTCACCCGCCTTGACCGCCGCGCGGCAGGCCACCGAATGAAAGATGAAATCCAGCCCTTCGGTAGATATCTCCCGCTCTTTTGCCATCAGCTTGCCCGCGATTTCCTGAATAAGCGCGTTTATCTCCAAATCCTCGGCCATAGACGGTACCCCGCGCACAAGAATCGAGCCGTCGAAATCCTCAATCTCAAAGCCCGCGTCCTCAAGCAGGACGGTATTTTGCAAAAGCGCGTCGTATTCCTCTTTTGATAGTGTCACCACGGCCGGTGACAAAAGCAGCTGCACATGTGCTTCGCGCCGGTTTGCTTTAAGCTGCTCGAATAAAATGCGTTCATGCGCCGCGTGCTTGTCTATAATATAAAGCGTCCCGGATTTTTCGGCCAATATATAGGTTCCGAACACCTCGCCTATAAGCTTCGGTTCATCAGTGGCAAAATCCAGCCGCTGCTCCGGCGGAGGGCTTTCCTCCCGCAAATCGGGCCGTTCGAGTGGTGTAAAGGTATTTTCATTTACACCATCGTAAAAGGGCGAAAGCTCAGGAGTTTTGGGGATTGCAGACCTTTTCTCCTGCTCTGCCGGATACGCCTTGTCCGGCAAAACTATATCCTCATCGACAAATATGTCAATATTCGCGCCTTTTCCGCTTCTATAGCGTACACCGCTGAAGCTGGCCACACTCTGACTCGTATCATCCCCGGAGAAGGGAAGCACCGGTGTATATATCTCGCGCGGCGCCGGGGTTGCCGGCGTTCGGCCTGGGGATTCGTCTCCCCTACCGGGATTTTCCCGCGTGTCATCAGGCTTGATTTCCGGAGGCGGGAGGATATGCGCGGATGAGGGCGCTTCTTTATTTATTGAGAGCGGAGCCTCACGAGCCCCGGAGTTTTCTTTAAGCGTAAGCTCCGGGCGTCTGTCTCCGGCGTTCAGCGCCGATTTGACTCCGTAATACACAACGTCAAAAACCGGCTTTTCATCCGCGAAGCGTACCTCGGTCTTGGCCGGATGCACGTTTACGTCCACCGCCTGCATGGGTACGGTGATATTCAGCACGCAGGCAGGGAATTTCCCAGCCATAATTGCGTTTTTATACGCCTGCTCGAGCGCGGCCATGGCGGTGCGGGTTTTAACATAGCGACCGTTTATATAAAAATGCTGCATATTCCGGTTTTTCCGACTGCCCGATGGCTTTGAGATATAGCCTTCGGCGCGAAACGACCCGTTCGCATATTCCAAAGGGATCAGGCTTTTCGCGAATTCCCCGCCATAAACCGCATGAATCGCCGAAATCAGCCTGCCGTCACCGGGGGTTTTAAGAGTCTGCTTACCGTCTTTTATAAAAGTAAACGCCACCTCAGGATGTGACAGCGCCAAACGGTCAATCACTCCGGCCACCGCATTCGCCTCGGTCTGATCCTTCTTCAAAAACTTCATGCGCGCGGGCAGATTATAAAATAAGTCCCTTACCGTAATTGTGCTGCCCACGGGGCAGCCCGCCTCGCGCATTCCGGTTTCTTCGCCTCCCATGATTTCATACAAAACGCCTTCTTCGTTCTCGGCCGTACGGGTTAGAAACGAAACCTTGGCCACCGCCGCGACCGACGCTAGCGCCTCACCGCGAAACCCAAGAGTTCCTATGGCGTCCAGATCCTCGGGGGAGGATATCTTGCTGGTCGCGTGGCGCAAAAATGCCGTGGGCAGCTCGTCCGCCGAAATCCCCGCGCCGTCGTCGCTGATTCTTATATAGGTGACTCCGCCGTTTTTTATCTCGGCTGTAATCGACTTTGCTCCCGCGTCCACCGCGTTTTCCACAAGTTCCTTGACCACCGACGCGGGACGCTCCACCACCTCGCCTGCGGCGATCATCTCGGCGGTCTGCTTGTCCAGCACCTTGATAGTCGGCATTTTCTCACCTCGCTTTTTAAAAAAATGATGATATAGTCAAACCACTTGAAATGTGGCACAGGATTTTCGGAGATATTTTTTGTCTGCGAGGGGCAGACGACGCGGCTTTACTGGCGTAAAGCAAGGAGGATAACGCGGGCAGACGTAAAATAGAACGAAAAGACGTGTCTTATTTTAAGTGGTTTGGCTATAAATAGATTTACCGGCTGTAATAGCCGTAATGCCCGGTTAAAACAATCTCACTGCCGTTAATAACCTCTTTGAGATTTTCAATAGTTCTTAACGCCTCGGCTTTGTCGTCGGAAAATGGATGGATGCTTAACTCCGTTCCGCTGTACCTAAACGCGTCGCCCGTAAACAAATACTTGCCG
>DOZQ01000032.1:0-1310 GCA_003517915.1 Oscillospiraceae bacterium
GCAGCGCGTGGCTATCGCGCGGGCTATAGCGGCCCGTCCCCCGATGATTCTGGCAGACGAGCCGACCGGCAACCTTGACACCAGGGTGGGAGCGGAGGTAATGAAAACCTTACGCGAACTCAATGCCGAAGGGCACACGGTAATCTTAATTACGCATGACGGCGATATCGCGGCTCTGGCTAGCCGCAGGGTAAAGCTGCAGGACGGAAAAATCATAGAAGACACCGGCGCGGCGTCTTAGTGGGAGCGGCCATTGGCCGTCCGCCAAATGTAATATAGTATCTCACGGAATAACACGGTGGGGGTCGTCCCCTGCATTATTTTGAAATGGAGGAATCAGAGATGAACACAGCGGATCTGAGAAAACTAAAAAGCGGCACCGACATAAGGGGCGTCGCGTCCGAGGGTGTTAAGGGGGAGCCCATTACACTTACTGATGAGGCGGTAGAAAAAATCGCGGCAGGATTTGTGGAATTCCTTGCGGAAAAAACCGGCAAAAAGACGGAGGAACTGCTTATCTCGGTCGGACATGACTCAAGGATTTCGGCCGCGCGCGTCAAAAAGGCGATAACAGGTGTATTGATCCGGTATGGTATGAAAGTTTTGGATTTAGGGCTTTGCTCCACGCCGGCCATGTTTATGAGCACGGTTGATCTCGGCTGCGACGGCGCGGTTCAAATCACGGCGAGCCATCATCCGTTTAACCGCAACGGGCTCAAATTTTTCTTAAAGGCAGGCGGCATATCTTCAGGCGATCTCGACAAAATCTTGGAACTTGCCGAAAAATCCGCAGTATCGAAGCTTTCGGGCGAAGCCGTATCTATGGATTATATGTCTACATATGCCGAGCGGCTCAGGCGGATGATAATCACAGGCACGAACGGAGGCGAACGGCCCCTCGCCGGATTTAAGATCGCCGTGGACGCGGGAAACGGTGCGGGAGGCTTTTACGCACGGGATGTTTTAGAGCCGCTCGGGGCGGATATCTCGGGCAGCCAATTTTTAGAGCCGGACGGGATGTTCCCGAATCATGTGCCCAACCCCGAGGATCCAACCGCGATGTCTTTTATATCCGCCGCTGTTTTGCGCGAAAAGGCGGACCTCGGCGTTATTTTTGACACCGACGTCGACCGGGCGGCCTGCGTGGACGAAACCGGGCGGGAGATAAACCGCAACCGTCTTATAGCGCTTGCAAGCGCCATAGCTTTAGCGGAAGAACCGGGAGGTACCATAGTTACCGATTCGGTCACGTCGGGCGGCCTTGCGGAATATATCAGGGCGAAGGGCGGCAGACATCATCGATTTAAGCG
>DOZQ01000032.1:1325-4039 GCA_003517915.1 Oscillospiraceae bacterium
TGGCTATAGAGACCTCCGGTCACGCGGCGTTCCGCGAGAATCATTTTCTCGACGACGGAGCGTATCTTATGACGCGCGTCATCATTGAGATGGCAAGGCTTCGCCGGGATGGACGCGCTCTTGGAGACCTCATCGGAGAGCTTAAAGAGCCCGCAGAAGAAAACGAGCTGCGCTTTAAAATTTTGGCCGGGGATTTTAAGGCTTACGGAACCAAAATCATAAACGGGCTTGCAAACTACGCGGAGGAGCAGAAGTGGAGTGTGGCTCCCGACAACCATGAAGGAATAAGGGTTTTGTTCCCGGGGAAAGGCATAGACGGGTGGTTTCTTTTGCGTCTGAGTGTGCATGATCCCATTATGCCGCTGAATATTGAAAGTGACACAACTGGCGGAAACCGTAAAATAGCGTTGCAGCTTTACAGCAAGCTTAAGGAATATGAACTGCTTGACACATCGCCGCTGCGTAAGTTGCTTAAAATATAAATATAGCCAAAACTTGTATTTAACGCACTAAACCGCACCTGTTTAGTGCATTTTATTTCGCGTTTCCTACAAATTCTTTTATTGCAAAAGCGGTAATGCAGTGCTATAATAACCTAGGAATGTATATTACTAATATTAGGGGGAAATTTAATGAAAAAGATGTTAAAAATTGCGCTTTCCTTACTGTTGTGTTTCGCGTTTTTGACGGGTGCCGGCCTGTCGGCGGGTGCGATTTCGCTGAATCTTCCGATTAACACCATTACCGGAACCGTTTTTGTAGACACCGACCAAAACGGCATTTTGGACGTCAAAAAGCTGGATTTACCCAAAGCAGGCATGAAGGTGACGCTTTATAGCAGTCTGCAGGACGCCCAGGCCGGCACCAAAGCGGTCAAAAGCGCCTCAACAAGCTCTCTTGGACTGTACTCCTTTACAGGTCTTAAGAGAGGTACATATTATCTTTCCTACGCGAAAGACGCCAACGTAAGCCCGGTCGTTATGGGGAAAAGCGCGGTTGACGCCGATGGCAATCAGATACCGGGCATTCTCAAGGTCACAATAGGCAGTACAGATTTGGTTTTGTGGCAGGATCTCGCCCTGCGCAAAATCACCAACCTTAATCTTACCGTCTTTAACGACGCTAATGTCAATGGCGTAAAGGATGCTGCCGAAACTATTCCCGGCGGCAAAACCATGATTATCCTTGATCTTTTAAAATTAAAGGATATGATTGAGAACAATTCCTTCGGTGAGATAGACATTCTCAGCACATTGCTCAGCACCCTTACCGGGAACGTGGATTTGGGAGACGCGGTTTTTTTCCGTACGACAACCGAAGGCCAGAAAATTCAGTTCCCCGACGTTCAAAAGGGCATATATGTAATGATCCGTTCGCCGTTTAATCTTACACTAACAAATCTTATCTCCGACGCCGGGCGTATCGCGGCGCTGTTTACGCTTTTGCAAAGCGGTGATCCAAGCGCGCTGATAAATGAGACGGCCGGTCTGCTTGACACCGGCGATATGACAACAATCCCCACCAACACTTATATCCAGCTGCTGGCCACCTGGCTTACAAAAGCTATGGACGCGCTTGACTCAGCGGAAGTGGAACGCTATCTCGGCGCGGATATCGGCGCGCAGACGTCCATGTTGTCCGGCACTGTCCGCGCGGCCGCTAATCTGCTCGATAAAATCCCCGCAATGCGTTTTGCCGCCGTCGACCGATGGGGCAGCTCCTATGACCTCACCGATCTCAGGATAACTAAAACCTCCGAGTTTTTATTTGGTCTGCGCGACTTTGCTTCCATTGCCGGAGTCGTATATTCAGACACAAACGCCGACGGCAAAAAAGCTACTTTAGAGCTTGGTAAAGCCGTCAAGGTAACCGCTTACGACGCGGGCGGCAACGTGCTGGGTTCGGATGATTCCATGGCTGTTCTCGGCAGCTACACCATAGAAAAAATGCCTTATGACACCGATATATACCTGGCGATTGACAGCGCCGAGCCCGTTTCGCCGTATTACGACGGCACACTGCCGGACGCACTTCAGGGGCTTACTGTCATCGGCGTCTACAATATCCCGTTTGACCTGCCCGATCCTCAGCTCAAGGCGGATATAGGCATTGCCTCGGTCACCAATCTGGGATTACAGCTCAAGAGTAAAAATGACGCCGCCAAAACCGCTGTAGTTACCGTAACCAATAAAAATTTTGCCTCTTATACGGTTGAATATTCCGTAAACGACGGCTCTGCTTCCGAAACGACAATAAGTTCGCGTGGTCTTTTTTCAGATACAAAAAAAGATATTACGCTGAGCGGACTTGTCTCGGGCGAAAACATCGTGAGAATCCATTGGAAAACAGCTCTGTATGCGGGACCTTATGTTGAATTGGCAGTGACCATAAACTAATCTGGCTTAAATTAAGAATATCAAAATCCCCCTGTTTTTCATTTAATGAGAATGCAGGGGGATTTTATTATAGTCGAATCCAAAATATTACGGACAAGAGGGTATGTATTAATTAGTAACCAACTGGGCGGCGCTCAAATATAATATATTGTAATGTACAAGCTTTTGGACAACACTTGCTTGAGGCATTATGGAGAAAAGTGAGGCGGTGCCATGATCACACTCAGCGTATGCATGATCGTCAAAAATGAGGAGGACGTGCTGGAACGCTGCCTGAAGAGCGTTAAAAAAGCCGTGGATGAGATCATCATCGTGGAT
>DOZQ01000238.1 GCA_003517915.1 Oscillospiraceae bacterium
GTTTATATTCGGGAATCTGTCGCTTCTCGAAACAATCTTGAAATAATGGCGGCCGGCCGGCAGAGTCACACTTACCGGATCCAGATCGACAAAATTATACCACTGGCCCGCGCCGCTTCCGTCGCCGGTCTGCGGACATGTTATGGAAACGGACGGCAGCGCGGTGTCGTCAAGCTCCAAAGATATAAAGTCGCTGACCGCCGCCCTGCCGTTCGCGGCGCGCAGAATCAGGTCATAGGTTCCCGCCGTCTCGACATCCAGAAAATAAGAAACCCAGTTGCCCACCGTGTTCATATACGCAAGGCAGGTTTTGGTCACGCCGTTTTCGACAAAGCTCTCGGTTCGCACATCCGCGTGCTGGAAAGCGGTGTTGACCGACTCAAATGTCGCGCTTCCCACCGCTGGAACAGGAATCACGTAATTAGGCGGAATCTCGGTTCTTTCAAGGGCGATATAGTCCAGGTTGCCGACGCCGGTTTTGTTGTTGGCAAATCTCAAAACACAGCGGCCCTCGGGCAGATAAATCTTAAATGCCGGAACCTCGACAAAATTGTACCACTGGCCGAGCTCGGAATTGCCGGTATTGGGCAGGTTGATGCTGATGCCTGGCTGCTGTTCGCCGCCGACATAGACGCCAAATGCGTTTGTCACCTCGGCGTAGGCGTTCGCGGCACTTAGGTTCACCGAATAATAGCCCGCCTGCTCCACATTGAGATCATACTCGACCCAGTTGCCAACCGTGTTGAAATAGGCGGCACAATAGCCCCTGTCGCCGTTCGGATAAAGAAACCTCTCCACCGCTATTTCAGGATGGGCGCGCTGAAACGCCTCCATCTCGATTTTTGTCCGACCCGCTGCCGCGACATCGTAATATTCAACATAAGGGATATCCGCGTTCAGCGATTCATAGCTGCCGTCGGCCAGCAGGCGCTTTTGCAGCATTCCGGGCACCGCCTGATGGCTCAGCCGCTCTGTGATAACATAATCACCCAGGGTGTATATGTAAGCGGTCTGGGTGACGTTGCGCACTGAATTGCCCACAAAGAATTTATAGTCGCCCGCTTCCATGACATAGCAGGCCTCGGCCGCGCCGTCATCCAGCCGGCCGGTGTCGTCGTAGCTGGCCATGCGGTCTATGGGGAAGGACATTTCCAGTGTCTGCGACTCACCTGGAGCCAGAAGCCTTGTTTTGGCGTAGGTGCCAAGCTCCTTGGCCGGCTTGCCCAAAACGCCCTGAGGCGCGCTGTAATACGCCTGCACAACCTCTTTGCCCGCGTATTTTGTCCCGATGTTTTTCACCGTGGCGCTAACAGCAATATTCTCCCCGTCCTGACGGGCGGTAATGCCGGAAATTTCAAATTCGGTGTACGAAAGGCCGTAGCCGAACTCATAATTCACCCGCTCGGCCATGCCCGGCAGGGTCTCGAAATAACGGTATCCCACGTAGATATCCTCTTCGTAGTCGACATAGGTGCCGGTCTGGAAATTACTTGAACCCGGATAATCGGTATAGGCTTTAGCTAAAGTATCGGTCAGCTTGCCTGACGGATTTACATCCCCGCACAGAATATCCGCCATGACGTTACCGCCCTCCATGCCCGACTGCCAGGCCATAAGCGCCGCGTCGATACCATTGTTATCGACGAACCATGAGGTATCTATCATGCCGCCGACATTGAAGAGCACTACCACGTTCTCAAATCCGGCGGCGATCACCTGCGCGGCTAACGTCTGCTCTGAGGCACTCAGATAATAGTCGCCCGCAGCCGCGCTGCGGTCACTGCCTTCTGAGGAATAGCGTCCGAAGGTCAAAATCGCCGTGCCGGCGAAATTCGCCGCCTCCGTCATCATGTCCGCCGTAACGGCAGNNTTTGATAAAAGCTCACAAGCGGCTCGTAAATTTCCACTTTGCCCTCGGCCTGCTTTGCCCTCAGCCCATCAATCAGCTTGCGCTCGCGTCCAGCGGGCAGATATACCTCGCCGGAGCCTCCGCCGCCCCTGACATAATCCGCCTGATTGATGCCGAACACTGCCACCTTTTCTCCCGCAGCCATCGGCAGCGCCTGATTTTCATTCTTTAAAAGCACCATTCCCTCGCCGCCGACAACTCTGGAATATGCGTAATTGTCAAGCGGCAGATCCTCGGCCGCCGCGGATAAGCCCGCCGGTACAAACGACAGCAGCAAGGCGGCGATCAAGACCGATAAAAGCAACCTTTTCATACTTCTCATACTTTACATCCTTTCTTATATCCTGTAAACACAGGTATGGACATTGTTTCCGTTAATTATAACACAAACCAAAAACAAAGTGGCTGTAAACCATGAAATAGACACAAATAATTTATTTATATTATAGCAAAAATATAGAACAGCCGGGCGGCCAAGGGCCGTCCGGCTGTTCTATATGCGTAAAACTAAAGAAAGGAAAGAAGAAGGAAAAAAACTAATTTAAAGTTTGTCTAAGAAAACCCGGATGTTCGCGATGTTTTCTCCAAACCATCCAAGAATCTCTTCTTGCACTGCTTATAGTATATACGCCATTGCCCGATAAGAATAGATAAAAATGGTGCTTAAATATGGACAATTGTATCATTATTCTATGATTAGGTCTCTGTTTTTCCACAACTTTTGTTTTTTTACAGGTTTTATAGCTGATATGACTATAATCCTTTGTCTGCGATACAGGCTTATTTTTTAAAAAACACCGGCGGACAAACAATGTCCGCCGGCGGTTTTTTTGTTTTTATGTCTCCTGCGGTAAATTGACCATATATCACCGTAGCGTCATTCAGAAGTTACTGAAGGCAGCGTCACCGTAGTCGCGCTGTCAAAAATTATATCAAGCGCTTTTTCCTGCAAAAGGGAGAGTTTAAAAAGCTCACCGTACAGCCTTTCCGCTTCCTCGGTGCTCATCTGCATGTTGGCCGCTTCTTCCTCTAAGAATGTCTGATATTCTTCGTCCGACACAGATAAATTTTCTTTGTCGGCAATCGCCAAGAATATCAGCATTGTCGGGAGATTTTCCTGCTGCAAGGCATGCTCCCCAAGAAAAGCGTCAATCTCCTCATTGGTCTGTGACTGACCCTGCTGCGTAAGATACGACATGTAATCTTCTTTTCTCATTTCCACGTAATTGTCAATTTCCGCCTGCGGAATATCCGCCGTATCCACCGTGCAGATTTCCATCAGCTTGGTATAAATTGCGTTTCTCCGGTCATTCTCAAACTGATCGTCATATTCCGTCTGCATTTCTTCCCGTTTGAAGTCTCTGTATGCGCTGAGCGTCTCATACTGGCCGTCAAACAATCCTTTAATGACCTCGTCGGTTATTTCCGCCGGTACAATTTTAATTTTAATGGAGTTGACCTTCATTTTAAACACGGCTTTCGCGCCTGCCAGATCCGGATTATTTTCATACGGGTCGGGGAATGTCACGTCTATGTCTTTTTCCTCGCCGGTTTTCATGCCGATAAGTCCCTCTTCAAAGCCGGGTATGTAGCCTCCCAAACCGATTTCTATATCGGTCGCCTGAGCCGCACCGCCTTCAAATTCTACGCCGTCAACCGAACCGGTATAGTCGACATTCACCGTATCGCCCGTTTCGGCCGCACGGTCGGTAACCTCGGTAAATTCCACCGCTTCTTTGATACCGGCCGAAACCCGCTCATCTAGAGCTTCCTCGGTGACCTCGGTTTTAGAGACGTCGACCTCAATGGCTTTGTAGTCGCCAAGCTTAACATAGGAATAGTCGCCGGTGGTAGTCTCAGCCGACGATTCCCCGGACGTTTCCGACGATCCGGGCTGATTGCCTCCCGCACATCCGGCAAGAGCCACCGTCAGCATAGCTGCCGCGGCGAACAGCCCGACAGCGGAAAATAGTTTGTTTTTCATGATTCCTCCCAAAAAGATAAAGAAATTTATCCATTTCTTTTTATTCTACATCATTGGTAAGATTAAAGCAAATCTTTTTTCTGACGGATACCGTGCTTTTTACAAATTTATCATCAAACCACTTGAAATATAAAACAAAAAGACGTGCCTTATTCTAGGTGGTGTCGTCACAAGATATAAATTACATATTTTCGTTTGATTTTTTGTCTTTTCAGCTTGTCCTTCTCGCTTTACGTCAGTAAAGCTTCGTCGTCCGCACTAAAAATCCATAAAAATCATCCTGAAAATCTGCAAATTCATCTTATGACGACACCACCTAAATGATTTGACGATATACCAAAATACCTTTCTTTTGTAAGCGCGTAAAGGAACACGTCATGCGGCGCGCCTTTAAAATAAGCGCCGTTTCGCAGCGTGCCCTCAAAGCTCATACCCAGTTTTTCCATCACCCGCGCCGAGGAAAGGTTTTCACACATGCAGCTGGCCTCTATTCTGACCAGCCCTATGACCGAAAAGCCGTATCTTATCAGCACCCCGGCCGCTTCGGCGGCGTAGCCCTCTCCCCATACGTCAGACGATATAACATAACCCAAAGACGCGATTTTATAATCCTTTTCCATAGTTGTAAAGCTTGCGGTGCCTATCACCCTGCGGTCTAAATTACGCTCGATAACCCAGGTCATGCATTCCCCGCGCTCATATCCCCTTAGCAGATAATTCAGATAACCGCGGGTGGTTTCAATATTTTCGTGCGCGCTCCACGGCAGATAGCGGGCAACCTCCTCACGCGAGCAGTAATCAAAAAGCGCGTTTAAATCGTTCCTCTTGGCCGCCCGCAACCAAAGCCTCCCGGTTTTAAAAGCGGGAAACGGTTTAAAAAAACTCTCGTACAGCGTCATACGGGCAGTCTCTCCTTTTAAGTAAGCGTTGATTTATTGTGTTTTGTAGGGGCGAACAAAGTTCGCCCCTATGGATTTGTGGTCACATCATCGCTTGCCTGCTTTATCAGACAGGAGAATCGGCGGGGCGGATTCCTCAGCTGTTTTTATCCGTCTTGTGAAACTGCTTTAAATTTCCGGTTTTTTCGCTGCGGCGCCTAAGCTCGTCTTCAAGCTCCGCTGGGCCGATGCCCTGCTGCGACATAAGCACGGTCAAATGATATAAAAGATCGCTTATTTCCATAACCGTTTCGCGCCTGTCGCCGTTTTTAGCCGCGATAATCACCTCGGCGCATTCCTCCCCGCATTTTTTTAGGATTTTATCAAGGCCCTTTTCAAACAGATAACAGGTGTAAGAGCCCTCCGCGGGATTATTTCTGCGGTTTTCCACCGTACTGTAAAGCTCTTTCAAAACATCGCTCATTTTTTCATCTCCATTTCACGAAAAAAGCAGCTGTGACTGCCTGTATGGCAGGCGGGGCCGGTCTGCTTCACCTTTAACAGCAGCGTGTCGCAGTCACAGTCGGCCTTAATACTAACCACTTCTTGTATATGCCCGGACGTCTCGCCTTTATGCCAAAGTGACTGCCTCGAGCGGCTGAAAAACCAGGTCATGCCGGTTTCAAGGGTTTTTTCAAACGATTCCCGGTTCATGTAAGCCAGCATCAGCACCTCGCCCGTATCCTGCTCCTGCACTATAGCCGGTATCAGCGGGTCTTTTTCAAACAGCCTTGCAATATCCATTTTATCCCTCCGCGGTTTCTATCGCCTTTTTTAAGTCCAGCGTGCCCTTGTATATCGATTTCCCGCAGATCGCCCCGTAAACTCCAAGGGCTTTCAGCGCTTTAATATCACCGATTTCCTTTATCCCGCCGCTCGCGATTATGTCGCAGTCCACCGCCCCGCTAAGTGCTTCAAGCTGCGCCGTATTAGGGCCGGCAAGCGTCCCGTCCTTTGAGATGTCGGTGTAGATTATATATTCGGCGCCAAGCTCCCTCATTCGCTTCGCAAGCTCTATGTAATGGATTTTACTGTCGCTTATCCAGCCCTGCGCCATGACCATTTCGTCTTTAGCGTCTATGCCTATAGCCACCCTGCCACCGTACTCTTTCAGCGCCTCTTTTACAAATTCGGGAGAATTCACGGCGGCGCTGCCTAAAATCACCCGAGCTATGCCCGCCGACAGATACTCCTCCGCCGTTTTCATATCCCGTATACCGCCGCCGACCTCTACCCTAAGAGCCGTTCCGGCCGCCGTTTCTATGAATATTTCTTTGTTACGCGGTTCGCCGTAAAGCGCTCCGTCCAAATCGACCATGTGAAGCCACTCAGCCCCGGCCGCCTCAAAGCCGCGCGCAGTTTCCATGTAATCCTCCGCGACCCGCTCGACAGTATCAAACGCGCCCTTATAAAGCCGCACGCAGTCGCCGTCCTTTATATCTATTGCCGGTAATATCACCATGAACATCACTCCCCTTTCATCACTTCATACTGATCCGCAATAAAAAACTTATTCCTCGCAAATGAATTGCTCGGGATTTTTATTGCTCAAAAGTGCCTATTTCTCGCCTTTCTTTGCGAAAGGCAAGCAAAATAGATGCACAATACTATTCCTTGTTTTTAACAAGAAATAGCATAAGGCAAAATCTCATCCAAAGCGGCGCATACGCCCGCGTTTTCCTCCGGTGTTCCGCAGGTAACGCGCAGTAGCTCCCCGCCAAGGCACCGCACCAATATCCCGCGTTGTCTCAGCCGCCTGAAAACCTCCGCCGCCTTTGGCAGACGCCAGGTCACGAAATTTGTGCGGCTGGTCAGAACTTTCACGCCATACCGCCCGGCAATTTCTCGGGATTCCAGGTAAAGCGCGGCTTTCGAGTCAAGAACGGCTTGTTTTGTCCGCGCAATCCAATCCCTGTGTGAAAGCAGCGCCGCCGCGGCCGCCTGCGTAAGCCCATTTACGTTGTAAGGGGATTTTGCCGCCTGCAAAGCGTTTCTTATCGCGGGATTCGCCACCGCGAAGCCCAGCCTCACCGCCGCCGCGCTCATCATTTTTGAGCAGGTGCGCAGAATCACGAGATTATCATGCTGTGTAAGCACGTCTAAAAGCGACTGATCCCAAAAATCCATATAGGCTTCATCCAGCACCACCAGCGCGTCCACGCTTTTTACCAGCTTTAAAACCGCTTCTTTCGCGGTTCCAAGTGAGGTGGGATTGCAGGGATTCGAGAAAATAACCATTTTCGCGCCAAAGTCCCGCACCGTTTCTATAACCCGGTCAATATCTACTGTAAAATCGTCGTTCTTGCGTACCTTGACGACTTTACATTCGGCCAAATGCGCGTAAAAATCGTACATTGAAAAGTCGTGCTCCAATGTGACGATCTTATCTCCCTTTTGGGTGAACGCCGCCACCAGCAGGCTTATAAGCTCGTCGGAGCCGTTTCCGGCGGTCAGCAGCGCGGGATCTATGCCGCAGTAATCCGCGTAAAGCGCGCAGACCTCCGCCGCCGCCGGGTCGGGATAGCGGTTGAACGAGACCTTTCCGACCGCCGACAAAACCGCCTGCCTCATCCGCTCGGGAAGCGGCAAAAACGATTCGTTCGCGTCCAGCCGGATTTTATACGCGTTCCCGTCCACCACGTATGGGCGCAGGGATTTTATTTTTGGTGTCAGCTCATACGGCATGACTACATCACCCTTTCAGGTATCTTTTATATTTTTACGGAAAATCAAATAGGTTTCTCACTACGGAAAATGCTTATACTGTGCGCCGAAAACCGCCCTCGCTTGCAATCACTTGACCAGTAATCCATTTTGCATAGTCACTATGCAAAAATAGCGCCAAATCTGCAGTATCGTCAGGGGTTCCCCATCTTCCTGCGGGAAACAGTTTTCTCACAAACTCATAATCGCCACCGAAAGAATATTTTGTATCATTCGGCCCCGGATTGATACAATTTACCCTAATGTTTTGTGGCGCGAGCGCGGCGGAAACCTGCTTGCAAAGTCCGATAATAGCGTCTTTAGAAACTGCATAGGAGATTTCATTTATCATAGGGCCAAGATATTGGCCGCTTGTGAATAGCGTAATAACACCGCTTTTCGATATTTCCATTTGTTTTGTGAATGCTTGTATCATCAACATTGATGCCCTGACATTCACTAGCAAATGTGCGTCTATATGCTCAGAAGTCCATTCTCCAATGGGTGCGGTTGTAGAAAAAGCATGATTTAAGATAAGCCCGTCAATGTTACCAATTTTTTGGACGGCCTCCGCAATAACAGCTTCTGCCGCATCAGATTTTGAAAGGTCTGATGCCGTTAGGGATACCGCCGTCTTGTTGCCTTGCGTTAGTTGTTTAGCCAGTTCGCTTGTCGCATCATGTTTTGCGTCCACGTATTTCTGCAACACATCATAATCGGAATATCCATGAATAGCGACAGTCGCGCCAGCATCCGAAAGCCGAGTTGCCAACGTAGCGCCGATACCCGCTGGACGGCTCACACCTGTTATCAATATTTTTTTGCCGTCCAATCTCAGTGTTGGGTTTGTCATTTCTGTCACCTTCCTAAAATATTGCGTTTTGTTCAAATTAGGTTGTTAAAAACATACGCTTACTGCGGCCGCAGGTTCATTTCAAAAGTGCCGTCCATATTAAGTAGCTCAGCGCAACAAGTACCAGTCCGGCAACCGCGCCGCCGGCAAGTTTGAGAAGCGTTGCCCTTCCTTTATGCTTTCGCTCCCAGGGTACCTTGTCTTTATCGGCAGGCTTACCCTCAAGAAACGCTACAATCTCGGTATACGCCTGCACATTGTGTTTTTTCTTGATGCGCTCCAGCATCACAGATACAGCAAACCCCAAAGCAAAGAGGATACCTGATGGAATCAGACCCTGTACTCCAAAAGCCACATACAGGGGCCACATGATTACAATGGCAGCCACAATCAAAAGTATCATGATCCATGACCATAATTTCATCCTGTATACATCAAGTTCGTTCTTCATAATTTCTATGTCTCCTTTCACGAGTTCATCGAGTGAGACATTGAAAAGAACACTAAGCGCGATCAGGCTGTGGATATCGGGATAACTTTTACCGGTTTCCCAGTTCGACACCGTCTGGCGCGTCACGTAGACGCGGCTGGCAAGAGCCTCTTGCGAAAGACCGTCCCGTGCCCTAAGCTTCTTAAGCTGATTGCTTAGATTCATTTCTATGCCTCCCAGAAAACCACGTTACAGGAAAGAAATCCAAATGTCTATCAAATACCTTTGACATTGCCCTTTTTTCATATGTCAAAAGTCTTTTGCAATTAAAAAAACATACCAGAATCTATAATTCCACTGTCAGCTCATACAGCATAACGTCATCACCCTTTCAGGTATTTTTTGTTTTTTTACGGAAAATCGCAGGTCATTTAAGCCGCGTTCTCAGTGGGGGAAAAGCTTATTCGGCAGGTAGTTGACATTCGTTGTCATATAAGAATTTTTAATGTATATTCGCCTATTTTCATTGTATTATGAACACTATCATAAGAAATAAATATAAACCTGTATGTACCTGATTTCTCCGGAAGTGTATTATATGCTTTCAAATCAACATTATATATTAAAAAATACCTATATTCAGTGCCGGAAAAATAAATTGAGTAAAGCGGAGGAATTTCCCCCAAAAGAGAGGTTTTTATTGAAGTCATCCATAATTCACTGTTATTAATGCTTTCATTGAAATTGGCGATCTCAGCTCTATCAGTAAATCTGATATCGCTATCATATAAATAGTTTATGGTTGGCGTATCCGCTCCTGTTTGAGTTCCAGCAGACCAATCTTGCGTTGTTATTTGTCCTTTGTCTGGCAATGCAAAATTAATCTGAGTTTCAATTTGATTAACATATTCATAATCATGAAAAAAAATACCGCTAAAAATAAATGTAAAAGATCCATATATTGTTAGTAACGCCGTAAAAATTATGCCAACAACAATATTTTTTGTCGCTTTATAGCCTTTTCTCTTATATATCAAACCAAGTATCAGCGAAGATAAAGGAATCGGTATGGGTAAAAAAAACAACCACATATTCTCTGTCATGGAACAATTATAGTTTGTTTTGATTGCCACAAGCGCCATCGCTCCCAAAATAGTAAAAAACGAGGAAATGAATACCAAGAGTAAAATTGTTCTAATAATGTTTTGGGAACTTTTATTGGCTTCATCATTGGGATAACTTTTGTAGACATTATTTATTGACATTGTCGCACCTCATTTTACAAGTTTATCAACATCATAAAATATAAGTTTATATATTCTCAATTAATCATTGCGGATTACTTTTTCTGAAAAAATAATAATGCAGCAAAGGCGCTATCATTCCACTGTCAACTCATATGGCATGACGTCATCACCTTTTCGGGTGTTTTTATGTTTAGGAAAAATCTCCAGGCTACTTACTGCAAAAAACGGCTATTCATCTATATTGAATTCGTCCCGCAGCTCTCTTTGCGCTTTATTGCTGAGCGACGAAAACACGGTTTTATAAGCAGTATGAACGATATCGGCGAGCACCTCACGCGGCACCTCTCCGTCAAGATATACGGTGCTCCAGTGCAGCTTGTTCATGTAATAGCCCGGTACTATATCGGCATACTCCCTGCGCAGCATTTCACTGAAAAGAGGTTCCAGCTTTAGAGTGATGATTGGTCTGCCGTTTTTGTCATTCACACCAATATAAGCATACATCTTGCCGCGCAGCAGATATTTAAATGCTTGCCACGCGGGCTGAAATTCTTTTTTGGTAGCCGGCTGATTTTGCAAACATTCATCCAGCCAGCGATAGCTTTCCATCTCCTTCTTCGGCCATGGTGTCACCCTGCCAAATATCTCCGCCAAATCAGCCACTCCCTTTTTATAAAAACAAAGCTCATTCCCCGTCAAACCTAATTTCCACCGCCGCCGCGTGCGCGGTCAGGCCCTCGGCCTCGGCTAAGGTCACCACCGCGTCCCTGGCCCCGGCCAAAGCGGACTTTGTATAGTAAATGAAGCTGGATTTTTTAATAAAATCGTCCGCCGAAAGCGGGGAGAAAAACCGTGCCGTGCCCCCGGTCGGCAGCACATGATTCGGTCCGGCGAAATAATCCCCAAGCGGCTCGGGAGAATACTCCCCTAAAAACACCGACCCGGCATTGTCCAGCCGCCCGAGATACTCCATCGGATTTTCCGCCGCCACCTCAAGGTGCTCCGGGGCAAGCTCATTCGCGTAATTTACGGCGGAGTCCATAGATTCACAGACAATAATAGCCCCATAGTTTTCAAGCGACGCTTTTATTATCTCCGCCCTCGACAGCCGCCGCACCTGCTTTATAAGCTCCGCCTTAGTCTCCTCAGCGATTCGTCGGCTTGTCGTCAGCAAAACAGAGGAGGCTAAAACGTCGTGCTCGGCTTGGGACATTAAATCCGCCGCCAAAAATTTTGGATTGGCAGTTTCGTCCGCAATAATAAGTATCTCGCTCGGGCCCGCTATCATATCGATATCCACCGTACCGTAGCAAAGCTTTTTCGCGGTCGCGACATAAATGTTGCCCGGCCCGACGATTTTGTCCACCCGCCTGACCATCTCGGTGCCATAGGCTAAAGCGCCGACCGCC
>DOZQ01000060.1 GCA_003517915.1 Oscillospiraceae bacterium
CGCGCCGTCCGCCATTTCCGCGTCAAGATGAGTGAAAGATACATTAAACCCCCGGAAAAAGTTGCGAAGTGAAGGGTAATCAGCTTCGCAAAGATTGCCGGTGATTATGCCCTCGTCCCGCGCTGTGACGGACAGCACGAAAACCCGCGATCCTTCCGGCAGCGAGTCCCTTTGTATCCAGCCCTGCTGCTCAAAGGAATCCTTGCGGAACATTTCGGCGGCGGGGGCAATCGTCAGCATATCGGGATACGCGGTCAGAATGAAATCGTCGCCCTTTGAGACAAGGGCGTTCAGGTTATACTTCGCGTCGCGCATATAGTCACCGCCCAGCGCGTGCATTTTCATCAGCAGGGCAGGCAAATCCGCGTCGGTTACCTTGACGGACGGCTGAATCTCAGGAACAAGCGGCGTCACGAATATGCGGTATTCGGCGGGGATATCCTGAGGCCCGCGATATTGCTCGGTAAACGCGCCGTCATTCTCGGTTAAGTAACATCACCGCGATCTGGTGCGCCTCCGAGAAGCCGCCGAGGATATCCCACTTGCTCTTAGCCCTGTTCTCGTCCTTTTTGCCACTCAGTGTAACCCAAAACCGTCTCGACGGCGTCGTTAAACCTCATCCCGCGAACGCTGACGAGATAATCCACAGCGGAGCGTCCGCCGACACCGCCGCGGTTCCATATCCACTTGCCTTTGGAGATGACAAGGCTGCCGTGGGTGGCCGTGCGGTATTCGCCGTTTTTGGGCGGAAGAAGTTCGCCCGGTTCCAGTAAATGTCCGGAGCGGAGCCGTCCACACAGTTCCGTCAGCACGGTTGCATAGAATCATCTGCGAGGTTTTCGCCGTGACGCCGACCACCGCCCCGATGAAGTACCAGCCTCCGTTCGCCATACTGAATCCGGGCGTTTCGGTCTGGTCAACCTTGACGTGTTCCTGAGATGGAACGCTGAGTATTTGGGGGTATAAAAAATATTTACGCTGAAAAGCGAAAGCCGCCCTGATATCAGAGCGGCTCGGTGGTGTTACTCAATAATGTCTGCGGCATTTTGCGATATAAATATTGTCGGCGTCAAGGCTGTAGACCAACCGGTGCTCTTCCGTAATACGGCAGCTCCAATAACCTTCTAAATCGTGTTTCAGGGGCTCGGGCTTGCCTTTTCCGGCATGGCCGCCGCGCTCAATATCCCGAATGAGCTCGTTTATTTTTTTAAGAATCTTCTTGTCGTTTTCCACCCAATATTGATATTCGTTCCACGCGTTTTCGGAAAAAATCTTATTCATCTGTGACCAACTCTCTGGACTTTCCTTTTCCTTTTTTCAGTTGGTCTATAGAGTCCAGCAGCATCTGATAATCCTTTTTACTGCTGCGGACATACAGGTTTTCCAAAAGATTGTTGTATTCGGCCTCAGACATAATAACCACATTTTCGCCCTGCTTGCGCGTGACAATAACAGTTTCAAAATCCTGCACCGCCGCGTCGCAATATTTTTTGAAGTTTTCCCGCGCGTTTGTATAATTGACCGCTATCACAAAAATCACCTCCGTTATTATTGTACGGTATATTGTACAGTATGTCAATATCTTTAAAAAATATTAATTGTCGGGCGGTGTTTTTTTTTGGGAGATGATAATGTAACATGGAAATTCGGCTCTTGGACGATAATTTTGCGGGAATCTCGGTGGTTGATGCGTTCACTTCCCTGATCTGGAACCGAAAATATTACGAGTGCGGCGTTTTTGAGCTCTACGCTCCGCAGTAGCACTTTGAAACCTTTAAAAACGCGCGATATGTCTCGATAACCGGATTCGCGGAAACCGGCGTAGTTGAAGACTACGGGATAACCACAAAGGATTACACCGCGTATATAAAAGGCCGGTTCATGGAGTGTGAGCTTGAGCGATGTATCAACTGTTTTAAACGGCGTTTTAAAGTGTTTTAAAAAAGGATTTTAGAGCCCGTCAATTTCTAATCGGCAATTATAAAATATACAAAAACGGCCGTTTAAGAGGTGTTTTATGCCCCTTAAATGGCCGTTTTTTTGGATTTTGCGTGTCAAGCGACAGCTGTCTTGGCGGTCGCCGCTCTTTTGGACAGGTTGCTGGGGCTTAAGGGGTATGTATGCCGCACCGCCGTTTGCTATTTCTACATCGCGAACGAGGGCATCAGCATACTGGAGAACGCCGCCAAGCTGGGCGTTCCAGTACCGGACAAGATCAAGAGTGTGCTGGCGCAGATAAAGGATAAGGGCGGCGGCAAAACAGAATAAATGCTACAGACGAAAGGCCCAGGGGAATTATTTTTCCCCGGGCCTTTTTGTTGTTTGACGCTTCTCTCTATCCGTAATAAAGGGTTTAAAGTTGATTGTGCACTGAATGTAACATGTTTGTTAACAACATCATTTTTAAATATAACTTTTGGGGGTTTTACAAAAATCATCAAAACCAGACCCTTTTTTATAAGACACTTTACCTTTAAAAAATCTATTGTATCTTAACTGTTCATTATCAGCATATAATTTATTTTTATTTTTCACATAATTACAAACAACAATTTCAGGCGGAGTATCTCTATTTGATTCTATTCTCTTTAACAAATATTTTATATATATATCTGCATCAGGAAAAGAATATCCTAAAAAAATTATTTTC
>DOZQ01000270.1 GCA_003517915.1 Oscillospiraceae bacterium
TACAAAAGAGCCTTGGGAGTTCGATCGCCATCAATACAAAGAGCGGCATCTTATCGAATGCTTTTTTAACAAGATGAAACAGTTCCGGCGTGTCGCCACTCGTTATGATAAACTGTCTCATACCTTTTTGAGTTTTGCTTTCCTTGCTTCGGTTTTCATTCTGTTGAAATAGGTCTGGGCTTTCGAGTTTTCAAACACGCCCTAACTCTTTTTCTGTTATCGTCCTTGGCATTTCAGGGTCTACTATCAAAAGCGATGGATCGTTTTGGGCTAACAATGCATCAGCGTATGTACTGAATGGGAATTCATGATCGATAATCGTAACTATTTTTCCATCCGAATCTACCCATCTACTTCTCATCGTATAATATAGCACCCCCACATTATTCTGGTGTGAAATAATTTCCAAGCCAGCTAATGTTACTTCTACATCCCTTTCCTCATACACATTGCGAGTTGTATAACAGCCCGTAAGGGCCATCATGTGACAAACAATCAATACCAGCGCAATCCACCTGCTTTTCATAATTTTCCTCCTCTTTCTATGTTCCACCGTATGACTTCTGTTTAGTCCTCAAGAACCAAAACAGCAAGCAGTTTTTTCATGGATTACTCCTTGTGTTTTGTAAAATCAATGTGCTTGTCAGCAGACGGAGCGCGTAACGATAAAACGGTGATATGCCCCGCATTAGTTATGGCCATATCGGTCAAGCGCAAAATATCTAGGCCGATTATACAGTCAAATTCATGATTACCTGAAAATTCCGTAACTTTAATACCTTGGGCCATCATGCGGTTGGGAAACATAACGTCCACTGTATATACCGGGGATATATAATCATCTTTTGCTGTTTTTATTGTGCATTTCCCATACGAAACGAGTCTTGCAGCCTGTGCGAAGGTATTACGGATAGCCGATCTCGAAGCGCCGGTATCAATGAGAGCTTTTGCTCTGAGAGATATTCTTTTATCCTGTGGATAACCTTCTATGGGAACAGGAACCAAGATTTCAACATCAATTACTATCGAATGGCGATGATTATCAGGTACCCGATAAGTAAAAGCAGTAAAATTACCCAAAACTTACCGCCTCGTTATAGTAGTACATGCTTTCTTCATCTTTTGATATGCATTCTTGGATAAGAAATTCCCCCATCGAAAAACCCGTTTTTTTGGCATACTCCAGCGCTGTATCGTCATTTGGAAAGTATGATATAACTGCATCATCCTTCAAAAGAACACTCGCTCCCTCATGCCCTTTAACGATCTCGTCTCTATTCATGTCAAACCATTTGTACAAATCGTCTAGATTTTCCATACGTTTACCTCCCTTACGCATGAGCAAAGACTTCCTGCTCATGTTCCTGCATGGCCCGCGCCCGTTCCTCCATAGTGGCGAAATGTACCGGGCGGAATTCAGCAAGCTGTTCTTCCGTAAGCAAGGGACAGTCCGGGTCATAAGTATAAGGCCGTTTAGCGGCGGCCCTGATTTGCGCCCTAAGCGCGGCTTCTTTTTCAGGGGTTAACTCTCTGCCAACCGTGTGTCTCACTATTGCCATAATATATCCTCCGTTCAAAAGGCTCCGCAATGCGGGCCGAAATTATCCGGATAGCGTTTCCGCGCTCCGTGAATACAACAAAAAGCACATCGTCAAATTCGCCCATTGTTTGCCAGCGATCCTCGTCCTCGCTCGAATCATCATCATAGCGTTCCATACGGCAGTAATCAAAGAATATGCGTTCTGCCGCTTCAAAATCAACACCATGTTTCTCGATGTTCTCCCGTTCTTTTTCCGGATCCCACTCGAAGACCAATTCCATCATGCTATTTATAGTATAAGCCCTGATTTTGGGCTACGTCAACATTATATAGCGTACATTTGTGCGGTTATTGAAGGAAAACTGCAATAGCCAAGGTCTGGAGAAGGTTTTTCATATTACCTTCTGCTTGGCCTTTGTCAAGCTCAACCATCATTGCTGCGCGCAAATTAGAAGCGGCTACTTCTTCCGGCGCTAAAAGCCCCTGCATAAATTCCAAAGCATCCCAGCCTATAGCGTCTCCCCCTCGCTCGTTGAGATCGGCTAAATTGGCTTTAGCTTGCGCTATGGCTTGCGTATATCCATTATTTGCTCTCATCATCTTTGCTCCTTAAACATACCTCAGAGAACAGGAACCAAGATTTCAACACTGATTACGTCTTAATCATTTCGTTGCCGCGGCAAGAACCGCAGGATTGTCCGCGACATAATTCAATACATCGGCCATTATGCCGGTACTCTCTGTTTGACACTCAACTGAAAGCCCAGATTGCCAAGTACCCGTGCAACCGTTACAAAGGACGGGTTTCCTTGCGGTGATAATGCAGTGTACAGCCCTTCGCGGTTGAGGTTTAGTTCTTTTGCAATCTGCGACATACCCTTTGAGCGGGCTATATACCCGATTGTTTTAAAAAGGAATTCGGGGTCGTCTTCTTCGAGAGCGCCCTCAAGGAAAGCCAGAACATCTTCCTTGCTTTCGATAACTTCAGCGGGATCCCATTTACTTGCTTTTCGTTTATCCATAACTTATTCCTCCTCAACAATATAATTTCGGGCAATTTTTTTGGCGTTTTCAATGTCCGCTTGCTGGTTTTTTTTAACTCCCCCGCAAAGAAGAATGATAATTTCCCTGCCGGTATCCTTAAAATAGACCCGGTAACCAGGGCCATAATCGATTTTCAGTTCAGAACACCCCTCGCCGACAGGTTCGACATCGCCGGGGTTGCCTTCTTGAAGCCTTTCAATGCGCCGATAAATGCGGAACCGGGCGCGACTATCGCGCAATTTTCGTAACCATGTTATAAATTCATCGGTTCGCCGTATATCCTTCATAGTTATAGTGTAGGTTATATTCGACATATTGTCAAGCGGTTTCTGAAAGATTTTTAATGAATCATTTCCGGCGGCGTGTTTTCCTCCCCGGCGGTTCGCAAGTTGACGGCTGACAACTTGTATGCAATAATAACGGGCATAAGACGTATTCACCCAAGCGGGACTAAGGCAGGGCAGAAAATGATAGTATCTGACAGTATAGAAATGGCCTATAAAGCCGTTAATCTCTTGCAAAGAAACGGCTTTGAAGTTCTCAATATCCGGTTAAATGGCGAGCCGAGCCTGAAATTGGAGATAGGAAAGGCAAGAAAATATATATCGGGAAGCCTTGTTGATCAAAACACTCCAGCCGGAAAGTATACATGCCGACAAACAGTACATGGGACAAAAAGATGATTTTTATGCATTAACTCTATACGATAATAATGACGAGAAATTAAAGCATATCTGATTTGACGTGCAACTTAAAATAACAATACCGCCCCAAAAAAACAGTTTTGTTACGGTAAATAATATTTGGACAGTTAAAGCAATGGTAGATACCGGGGCTACAATATCTGGTATAACAAGCAAAATGATAATTCTCATGGGACTAAAACCCGCAAGTGAAGACAGTTTTACAACCGCACAGGGTAGCGGCACAGCAAAAATATATGTATTAGATGTTATTTTTCCCGAAGGAAAAGTATTTGAAAACATTGAGGCATTAGAAATTGCCGGAGATGGGCACAGTGATTTTTTGATCGGTATGAATATAATAAGCCAAGGTGATATGGCATTAACGAGCGTCAATGGGCGGTCGGCTTTTTCGTTCCGAACTCCGCCCGCTGAAAGATACATTGATTTCAAGCAAGAGTAGAACAGCAAGCAGTTTACGCATAGTTTTTATACTACCTTCTGTTTGGCCTTTTGCTGTTTTGCCGCCTTTCCAGAGTCGCGTTTGGCCGCCGGTTTGGAAACAGGAACCAGAGTAAGCCGGTAGCCCAAAGAATTGGCCACTTTTGCGATGGTTTCAAAAGCGGGGTGTCCCTCCTCAGACAGCGATTGATACAGGTTTGTGCGGGTTACACCGGCGGCTCTGGCGGCGGCAGTCATTGCTTTGCGGGCGCGGGCAATGTCGGCAAGGGCTACAGGTATGAAAGAATAATCCCCGTTTTCAAGCGCGACTTCAAGGTATTCCTCTATGTCCTTTTCGGTTTTAAGGTAGTTAATTACATCAAACTTTTTTGTTTTAAGCATTTACCAATCCTTTATACCAGCTCAAACCGCAACTTTTTCCCCAGCACATTTGCCGCTTTTTTAAGCGTCACCAATGTTATAGACTCATTCTCAGGGTCTAACAGCCGGTCAACCGCACTCCGGGAAGTATCCAGCCGGGTTACCAGCGCGGTTTTTGTAATATGCTCTTTTTCGATGGTTTCCTGTAATTGATAGGCGATAATCTTTTTTATCGCGCCCGCTTCTACCGCCTCCGCGATACCTTCTTCGACAAGAAAATCGTCAAATGAACTGCCTATTGCCTTATTTTTCATAGGTCATCCCTCCTTCAAAAACCATATCCCGCCGTTTCTTGGCAAGTTCCAAGTCTTGCTGGGGTGTTTTCTGGCTTTTTTTAATGATTGCGTGTAATAAAATCATTCTACCTTTCCATACGGTGAAGAAAACCCGGCAAATACCTGTTGGCAGATTAGTCCTGAGTTCCCATAAATCTTTATCCAACTTCCTGACTTGAGGATACCCAACAGGCCAAGAGTATTCGACCGCTTTAATGTCTTCGCCGATGGCTTTTTTCTCATCTGGCTCCCTGCGTTTCAACCAATCCTTAACAGGTTCATTACCGCTGGGTGTCTTGAAGAAGTATACGGACAGAACTTTCCTGCTGGGATTAGGCATATATAAAGCGTACTAAAATTGGTACAAACCGTCAAGAGGAAATCGGGACTTTTCACTGAATTAGCAGCAAAGAAAGGCACTGCCTCTGCACTACCGTACATATCAACGTAGTACATCTGTCCGAATTGCGCAGTTCCGCTTCTGGTCTTACGATTTGGGCAGATATGAATGAGCTTGTTATAAAAGAGCCGGTATGGTCAGCCGATGGCTTTACAACCGAACTCGTGGAAAACGGTGCGTCTCTCGGCGCTTTTTATGTTAAGGCAGATCACCCGCTGCGAAACAAAAGCGATGACATTATCTCGCTCATAATCAGTTCTTGTGTAAAAGCCCGATATGAGCGCATAGTATACCCCTTTTCTGTTTCTTCCAGAACTTTCCAAGAATTGCAAGCATTTTCCCCGGAAACGGATATAGCCGTACCGTCCGTATATGATCCGGACGATACAGTCGGCAGGTCTGACCTGCAATCGCTGAATGTATCAGGCGGTTTAGACAGTTGCGCTATGGCCGCGCTTTTCGGGGAACGGCCTCCGGCATTCACCGATTATGAATGCAAAGAAGCGGAGCGGGCTATGAACAAAACTTTCGACAGCTATATTGTTCATACCAATGCTCGGAACTTCCCATTTTTCAAGCATAGTATAGGGTATTATAACATTGCCTCTATTATCCGCTCCATGGAAGAGGGCCTCGGCTATACCGCTAATGGTAAAACGTTGGATGAAGACTTCCATGTCTTGATGTGGGCGGTATATGATTACGATAGTCCCCTGAATATTACTGCGCCGAATACCGTCAACGGAGTACCGATGATTTTTCCTGTGTGCGGATTTACGGCGTTGGGTACTCAGAAGATAGTACATGACTTATGCCCGCAATTATATCAACAATCTATAGATGCTTCCGTGTGTGACGCTCCGCATAAACAACTGTATATTGCTATGCGGGATAGTATTATTCAACGCAAAACTTGTTCTCATACTCTCCCGCCAAGCTATTTCATTCTCAGCGCATTCATGTTTGTTTATTATGCCCAAAAGTTAAACATCGTAAATAATCCGTTACCGTTCGATCCTGCCGAACTGCTCAGAAAAACCCGAGGGCTTGACCTGTCTTTTTACGGGAAATATGACCGGCGGGTATTACAGCTTATTCCCGGCCCGTTAAGGGAAATATTGCAAAGCCGCCTTGAAAGCAAGGGAGTTCAGTTTTATACAGATGAGGATTATCGAGTCCGTGAAAGCGTATTAACGGATACGCTGACGGCTATGGCCGCCGCAGGAATAAATATTGACGCAACATTAACAGATACGGCTAGAAGAGCATTACGCAAGAAACAGGAGGGATTAAACGATGGCGCCTAAAATAATATCCTGGACAGGCGATACTCCAAGCGTATTACATTTTCAGGGGTATGCGAGAATAAAATACGGCGAGCTTATGATGTCGTATGTTACGCATACCGGCATAAAGCTGCCGGACAA
>DOZQ01000131.1:0-459 GCA_003517915.1 Oscillospiraceae bacterium
CGTGACGCCGCTCAGCGTCAGTGTATCGGTTAAAGTGCCCGAAATCCCCTCGCCGTCGGCAAGTGTTGCGCGGTAGCCGCTCCGGTTCACCTGATACCACTGGTAGCTGAGCTCACCCGAGGTGGTTCCCTCCGCTAAATCAGCCGATATCGAGAATTCGGCGTTCTGCTTTTCATAGATATCCAAATCGGCGGGCTGCGTTAAAATTTTCGGTCCGATCCGCTCGTCTGCATAGGTGGCCGCCTCAACCTCCATGCTGGGCTTGGATTTTGATCCGCCCCACATATCCCAATTTTGCATTTGTTGTTTGGCTATTTTTTCTTGACTTTCCTTAGCAGGTTTTATGGCGGCGCGGGGATGTGTTTCCCGGCGCATCTCAGATCGCGCGTTCAAACAAACACGGACAACAAAAAAAGCGCCCAAAGGCGTATTGCATCTGAACGCTTTGAAAACTCGGAT
>DOZQ01000131.1:516-9070 GCA_003517915.1 Oscillospiraceae bacterium
CGCCGCCTTTCGGCAGAAAACCGATTGGCGGCGGAGTGAATGTGTTTCAAACAGTTTCTACTGCTTATAGAAAACATCCATGTCCTTATCCCATTCGTCCACACAGCTTTCGAGGAACCGCACCGTGTTGCNNCAAATCAATATTCTTCATATTATCAGCGGGAGAATGGAGAACGCCGCCCATCAAGCCAAAAATGTTACTCGCGGTGACGGCGAGGGTGGGTATGCCATAAGTGGCAAACAGCATATGGTCGCCCATCGGCCACGGCTCGATACGTTCTATGTTTACGTGCTGTTCCGCGCGCTCCATGATTCTGCTTTCCAAATCAGACGAACACGAATAGAACGATACAGAGGTAGCGCTGTCTCGGAGCCCTACGCCGTCAACATTAACGGCCAGAATATAATTTTCTGTTAAATTGCCCATAAAAGCTATTTCTCCGGGCGTCGAATAGTAATCCTCACCGTTGAAAAGTACGATTTCTATTTGGAAGGGAAACTCTTTGCCGGAGAGGGATTCCACAAAAGCAAGCAGCGCGGCCGTGCCGGAGGCGTTGTCGAGAGCGCCGGGGGTCGCCGCTTTCGTATCAATATGCGCCGAAAAGCATACTTTTTCAGATTTCTCCCCGTAAGTTGCAATCACATTATGAGCTTTCGCCGGTACTCGCTCGGCGTTGATTGTCAGTCTTGCCCGCCTAATGGCGCTTTGAGTGAAGACATTCAGGTGTTCCGCGCTGACCACGGCGCAGGGAATATTAAAATCCCCGTCCGCGATGATGTGGTCGTTTGTCGGCGCGACTGTAATGATAGCCGCAGGCTTCTTTTCCTCCAAAAGGGCAATGATCTGTTTATGCTCGTCGGGGTTGTAGAACTCAAAATTCTTTGGCATCAATGGTTCCTTGCACAGCTCGCCGTGCAAAACCGCAATCCTGCCCGACAGCGCCGCGTTTTGAAGCTCCTCGGCCGTTTTGGCGCAGATAAACTCCGCTTCAATGTCACAGGGCAGGGAATACTCCGACGCCGCCACCGGTACGTCGCGGCCGTTAACTTGCAGTACCGCGCCGAGGCTTCTCCAATCCATACACTCGAACTCTTGCAGCCTAACCTTAAGTCCGCACTTTTCAAGCACACCGGCAGCGTAATCCACGGCGGCCTTGTTCGCGGCGGAGCCGGTCGGCCTTGCCCCAATGGTGTTGCAGATCACTTCCATGTGACCCTTGATGATCTGGTTTTTCATATGACCACTCCTGTTAATTTGATGATCTCATTTTACATCCGTGGCCGGTCAGTTTCTTGACCTCCCTTGCGAAAACTCATGAGGCCGAGCAGCAGAAGCAGTCCGCCGCATACAATAACCATCGACTGTATCTCGACAACATCGGCAAGCGGGCCGAACAGCGCCATGCCAAGAGGCAGGAACCCGCTGTATATTGCCCCGAACAGGCCGAACACACGCCCCTGTTTTTCCTCCGGCGCGCGCTCTTGCAGCATGGTGGTTGTAGCCGTCATCACTATGGGTATGAAAAAGCTCGCCAGAAATAAAAACGCGGCGAACAGCCAAAAGGTATAGCTCATGCCGAGTGCTATAGAAAACGCGCCGTAGCAGAGAAGCCCGAAAAGCAGCGTCTTGTTTCTGTTTTTGAAGCCGCCCCAGGCTCCGAGCAGCAGACCGCCCAGCACCATACCGAGGGAGCCGAGCATTTCCGCAATTGTGAGAAATGTGTAGTTGTCGCCAAAGGTTCGCTCTATCATGAGTACCACAAGGAAACCGGAGGGAACGGCGAGGAATATAAACGCTCCGTAGCTCAGCAGCAGGCGGCGCACCGGTCTGTCTTCCGCCGCGTAGGATATGCCTGCTTTTAGCTCGGCAAAGAACGTACTCTTTTGCTCCGTGCGTTTAAGCTTCACGGATTCGAGCTTCACAAAGGACAGTATCAATATTCCGGCGATTGCCGTCGCCACGTCGATCATAAGCAGCCAATGGAAAGGCCCGACGGCCAAAAGCGCGGCGGCAGCGGCGGGAGCGGCGAACTGAATGACTGAGGTCACGCTGCCGTTTATTCCGTTATACCGCATCAAGTGTTTCTCCGGGACAAGCTGCGGGATCGCCGCGCTTACAGCCGGTGACTGTATGCCTGTTCCGAGTGAGCGCAACGCTGAGATTATCACCATCAGAGGAATCAGACGGGCGGTATCCCATGTAAGAAAAGCGAATATCAAAACTATCGTTGCGGCCGCGATCCCCGCGTCGGCCAGAATAATAAGCCGTTTTCGGGGATAGCGGTCCGCCCACACGCCGCCGAAGAAAGAGAGAATCATCTGAGGCAGTGTGGAGCTGAAGGTGAGGAGCATTGCCCATACGCCGGAGGACGTGTCCAGCGTGACCCGCCAGATGATAGCCATTTGCACAATGGAAGAACCTAAGAGCGATATGGACTGGCTGAGCATAAATAGGGCGGCGTTTTGCCGCCATGTTTGGGATTCTTTCGTTTTCAGCATAAAAAACAGACTCCTTTCGTTATAAAGGGTATTGTAACGATTTACAGGAGTCCGTTCTTGACCTTCCTTGCGGATATTCTACGTATTCAATTGCCGCACCGGGCGCGCCTCGATATAGCCGCGATAACCCTGCGGTTCCATCTGAAAGCGCGGCGCGTCCTCATCCGCCCACTCAAAGCCGTACAACTCCGGCTTGTAGGTATTCATGACTTCCCATAAATCCGCAATAGCCTCATCGAAATGTTCGTCCTCAAAGGGCTGACCCTGAAAGACCATCAGCTTGCAGGCAGGTAGCGTAATAAGCTCAAAGCCTTCCGGCACTACGCCGCTGTAGTCGGCGGGAACCTCGACCCCCTGCGCGTAGACAGAGGTTCCGGGCGCGCGGAAGGCGTCCGGGAGCCACATGCCGATAGGCTCATACAGCGCCTCTTTTATGCTGTATAAAAGGCCCCAAACATCGCAGCCGGTTTCCTCGACATACTCAAAGTAATCGGCGGCTTTTACGCCCCGTTTCAAGATAAGCTTTCTCTCAGGGCGCTCGATGACCTGAACAAAAACGGACTGGCTTTCCGGCTTTCTCTCCACTTTACGCTCTCCCTTCAAAAAGTATAGGTATCGGTCACGAACAGGGTTAGGCATGAATAAATAGAGGGGCGTGGGGCTTTTGCTGTACTTATGAGGCGTCACGCCGAACTCCTTTGAAAACGCCCTTGTAAAGCCTTCGTGGGAATCGAACACAAAATCAAATGCGACGTCAATGACCCTGACCTTTTCGTCCCGGAGCTTCAAGGCGGCATGGCTGAGCCTGAGCGTACGGATATAATCAAATGGGGCTTTTCCGGTATGCTCCTTAAAAAGCCGCGCGCAGTGGAACGGGGAATAACCGGCGGCTTGTGAAAGGTCGCGCAGAGTAATAGGATTTTGGATGTTCCGCTCAATAAAGTCCTGCATTCTCTGCACGGCTTCGACGCCGCTTAGCTTTTCCATAGGCTGTTCACCCCCCCGACCTAAAGGCTTATTATATCACGCGGCAAAAGAAAATCTTGACTTGGATTGCGGTTATTTTCATCACCCTTATTTAACCGGAATATACAAGTCAATTTCAGAGTCGGGGTGGTCGTATCCGAGAAACCGTGTGTCATACATCTCAAAATCCTCGCGGTCATCCATTTCTTCTTTGGTCGTGAGAAACCACGTCCCCCATATATAATCAAAGGTCTGCGGCAGCTTGGACAGACTTCCCCGATGGGTGAACACGGCGTAGCGCCCGCCTGGGATGATTTTGCACACAAAGGTTTCAGGCAGTCCGCCAAAGGAGGAAACCTCCACCCCCGCTACCTCCGAGAATACAACCTCGTCGTTCATGGTGTATAAAGTATTGCTCTGGCAGGCTTCGCATATGCCAAAGCCCCTTCCGCCGTGAGCTAAATTCGGGATTTGCGGGAATAGATTGTTAGCCCGCTCCCACAGCTCACGCAGCTTATTATCCCGCAGAGTGGTTTCGCCGCGCACTCCCGCGACTTTTATTTCCGGCAGCTCAACAATTTTGGGATGTACCGTGACATTACGGGCGAGATGATCCAGAAGCCCGGTGTCCAACCGTTCCTTTGCCCCCAATAAAATATCCAGCCTGTTTCTGCGATAGACTTGCGGACTTACACGGTATACGGCTTTAAAAGCTCGGCTGAACGCCTCCGGCGATTCAAAGCCGCTGTCCAACGCGATGTCGATTACTTTTTCATTGGAATAAAGCAGCCTTTTTGCGGCCTCGGCCAGCCTGCGCTTTTTTATGTAGCTGCCAAGCCCCTCGCCGATAATTGCCATGAACTGCCGGTTAAGGTGGTAATAGGAATACCCTGCGGCTTTCGCCACATCTTCTACCTTGAGGCTTTCGCCCAAGTGGTTTTCTATATACATTACCGCTTGCTCCAATGCTTTCCGATAGTCCATGACTGTCCTCCTTTAATCAGCGGCGTTGGTAGTCGTATGTACCGGGAGCCGCCTTCTCCAAGCTGATTTCGATATTGCGCGTTCCGTTCTGAAGCGGCTGGCTTATATCATAAGTATCCCAGCCGTTTTCCTCGCGCCCGCCCCAGCACAGCTCAACCGTACCGTCAGCCGGAGATATTACCATACTCTTGGTTGTGCCGAAATACTCTTCATAGTAGTGGCAGCACAGACCGTCGGGATACCCTGACAGCAGCATTTCTTTCAGATCAGTCCTTGTCAGGCCGCCTTTCACAGCTAATCTGTTTTGGATATAATCATAGCGTTTGGCGGAGTGAACCATAACCCCCGGCTCGTTGGGAATTAGCTCCGGCAGAACGGCATGGTTCGTGGCGAATAGAAACTGTTCGGCGGTATCCGGCCCAATCCGCTTAAACGCGCTTCTTCCGTCGAGAGTTTCAAACAGCGCGGCGTTACCCGCCTTATCCATAAGCAGCAGGTTGACGTTGTACGCGATGGGCATTCCTTCAAGATACGCTAGGGCCTCGCTGACATCCTTGCAGTTTTCCAGCAGCGCCCGGATGACCGCCCAAAACTGTAGACCCTTGAGCGCGGGGGAGCGCATGTAGGGCAGAGCGCCCACAGGGAATCCGCAGGAACTTTGCGTTACGCTAAGGCCGTGCTCGTTTAACCCGTCGTCACGCCCGAAGCTGAGTACGGATGTTCCGAGATGCGCGTATTTGCCTTTCACCGCCGTTTTTACAAGGCAGAAATCCTCCGCTTCATGGCTGAATTCGTAGTTTCGCGCCACAAGCGGCTTACCATCGGCAGTGCGGGATGGCAGCAGCGCAACCTGACTGCAACGCGGCAGCAGATAGGTCATAGAATAGAAGAAAATTTGTTTTGCCGGGACTTCCAGCGCATCCGCAAAACCGTGAAGTTCATTGGTCAGACCGGGGCACCAGCGGTCAAATAGATCGGCTGCTTCCTTGATCTTTTCGTCCCCGAAGGCTGCGCCCTGCGTATGCAACGCCCGAAGCGGTGGAATATTCGCGTACATTTTACCGAGGCCGTACCCAATCTCGTAGCTTGTCCCGGCCAAGTTCATCGTGTGAGCCTGCATTGTTTTCATATTGTTTGCCTCCAAATCGTTTGATAACTCCAGTGTATATGAGTATAGAGAGGCGGGCATGATATTTCCTGCTGTTTTATCCCTTCTACAAGCTTATGCCCTTAATGATAACCAGAATAACTCGCCAAAAAACAAACCCGGCAAGTTTGGAATCTTCTATTTGACTTGATAACGCAGTATTGTCAGCCTTTTATACGGCGCGGTCTTTCTGGCATCGTTAAGGTAGATTTCACGGTGATATTGATTTAGCCTCTCAAGTCCGTTCTTTTTCGCGAACGAATCCATATTCGCAAATGACGCGGGTTCATCGTCGAATGACCCCCTGTGCAGTATTTGAACACTTTTTCCGCCTGTCATAGTGTCAAAGACGACCTCACTCAGTAATGGGTGAGGCTTTTTCTTTGCCGTGATTGCAAGCGCCGCTTCAAACATTTCTTTGGTTATGAAGTCTGGCTGTCTTATCATAATAGTGTACTTGAAACTATTCTTGTCGAGGGGATTATCTTTGTTGGCCGTCGTCCAAACGCCCTCAAGCGGATACACGCAATAATCGCTGTATTCATACAGCGCGCGCTCCTCTTTATTATTGTTGTACAGCGCCTTGAATCCGAATTTGACAGGATAAGCGAGGGAATACAATACGCCTACCCTCTCCGAGAAATCTTTATTGTTCGGATTTCCCACGCCTTTAAGCATGATAAAGCTCTGGCGGGGAACGGTTAATATTTGCGGCTTGTCCTTAGCTCCATATAAATCGCGCTCATGTTTTTTCCATTCATGCTTCATACAATGACCTCATTTCCTGTTTTCCCTCATTGTACCAGGCATAACTTGCAACCTTGTGTCAGGTTATATATTTATTTTTCATAGCGTTAATTTTCATAATTATGGTTTCGCGGACTTGCGGCGGAGCAACGATCTCAACGCCGTCACCGAAAGACAATAAGAAGCGGTACAGACTCTCGTTGTCTGGTAAGGAGATTTTGGCCAAGTAATTTCCATCGTCCTTTTCTGTCACGTCGTCAAATTCATCATAAACGCGATATGCCATCTCTTTTTGAAACAACAGGGACAGCGTAACCGTTTCCTCGGTATAGCGGCTTGTGTTACCCAGCACATTGTCCGGAGCGGCGCGCACAAAATCTTGCTCCGTTATTTGCAAATTCTTAATCCGATTTAGCTTGAACATACGATAGTCTTGTCTTGTTTGGCAAAAAGCGTACAGATACCAATTCCTGCTTTTATAAACCAGCTTCAAGGGTTCGGCGCTTCTGTTTTCGCTTTGGCCTTTCCCGCTGTGATATGTAAAATCTATAATTTTGCTTTTAAAAATGGCGCCTTGCAGTTTATGGAACACGTCCTCATTTTTTCTGCCCCATTCGGAAAAGTCCATCTCAATCCAATTCATATTTTGCTTTTGAAAGATGATCCCGAGCTTTGACATAAGCGCGTTTGTATTCTCATCATCGAGAACGCTCAGCCCTTGTAGCGATAAAAGTATTTGCTTTTGTTCCTCTTCTGAAAGCAAGGACTTATTCAGGACAAAGTTTTCCCGAATGAAGATACCGCCGCCTTTACCCTGTACCGTATAGACGGGAATGCCGACGGAGCTGAGGATGTCAATATCACGGTATATCGTCCTGACGGACACCTCGAAACGCTCGGCCAGTTCGGGCGCGGTGGTGCCGCCTTTTTCCAAAAGCAGGAATAGCATTTGAAACAGTCTGTTGTCCGCCAAGTCCATCACCTCACAGACTATTATACCACCTATAACCTGTCACGGCGAGTCAGCTATAAAATAATCTGTGAATTTGCATAAGCCGCCGTGTATAGGCATTGAACCATGCACTGTAGGCAAAAGGTTCTTAGTAATTACAGATTATTCTTTCCGATACCATCGGTCATATTCCTGGCAGGTCAAGGCGGATTTAGGCTCTTATATAATATTGAACTCAGCCGAAATAAGGAGTATAATATAACCAATATATAGTAATACCACTTGAATATCAAGCCAATATATAATATAATAACCCTATGGGATATGATATAAAATTTCGCGAAAGAGTCATAGAGTATTTACGCGAAGGACACACAGAAAAAGAGACCGCCGCGACTTTCAAAGTAAGCACATTCACTATATGGAAGTGGAAATCTAAGCTGAACGAAACCGGCACGCTTGCGCCTAAAAAGCGCAAAGAAACTTGGCGAAAAATAGATCCTGAAAAACTGCGCAAATATGTGGATGAAAATCCTGATGCGTATCAACGTGAGATAGCGGAATATTTTGGAGTAAGATTATACGCTGTACAAAAAGCCCTGAAGCGTTTAAAAATAACGCGTAAAAAAAACACTCTTTACAAGGAAAACGATGAAAGTTTTTGACGGTCGTTTGTTTAAAGGTTGAAAGCAATACCGCCCGAAAGCCTTGTATACGTTGACGAAGGTGGAATAGACCAGTATTTGTACAGAGAATATGCTTATGCTCCGCGTGGTCAAAAAGTCATGGCAAAAATCAGCGGCAAAAAGTTCAAGAGAACAAATATTGTTGCCGGCCTTTGTATGGGAGAGTGGATTGCACCTATGGAATACAGTTGCATGACCGACAGTATCTTATTTGAGTTTTGGTTTGAACACTGCTTGCTCAAAAGAGGTGGCGGCAGGGAGTGTTATCGCTATTGATAACGCAACTTTCTATAAAAAGTCTGTTCTCCCCGACCTTGCGAAAACTAAAAACTGCCACGTGTTTTATTTGCCGCCATACTCCCCGGACTTGAATCCTATTGAGAAAAAGTGGGTCTGGCTTAAAAGAGGCTGCGCAAAATCTTGCCTGATTATGATTCTTTTGAGCATGCCATGTCAACTTGTTTTTAAAGTGGTTTGACTATATGTCGTTCATGCGACAAAACCTCCTTTTGTTTTTTGTGCGGTTGGCAGACCTGTACTTGATTTTAACAAAAGGAGGTTTTCTTGTATCTA
>DOZQ01000161.1 GCA_003517915.1 Oscillospiraceae bacterium
GCTGAGTTTCTTCTTTCTAAACAGCAATACGCCGACATCACCGGCAGAGATCAGGGCAGGCATAATGTGCTGGCCTATCACATCTGTCAGGCGTTCAAGCCCGGTGAGATTACGCCGGAGCTTGCAAACAAATTGGGCTATGAGCTGGCAATGCGTTTTACCAAAGGGCGCCACGCCTTTATTGTCGCCACGCACATCGACAAGCGCCATGTTCACAACCATATTGTATTCAACTCAACGACGCTGGACTGCACGAAAAAGTTTGACGACCCAAAGCGTTCGGGCAAGATCATCAGGCGTATCTCCGATCAGATTTGCTTGGAGAACGGCCTGTCAGTCATAGATAATCCGAAGCCCGCGCGGGGCCATTACGGAACCTGGCTGGGCGACGAAAAGAAGCCCTCCCAGCGCGATAAGCTCATGACGCATATTGACGATGCGCTCGATAAGAAGCCCGCCGATTTTGACGCTTTCCTCAAATTGATGGAAGCCTCCGGCTATGAGGTAAAGCGGCGCGGTCGCCGTGTCTCTTTCCGTGGCGACGGCAAAGGATTCCTGTGCCTGCGCTCACTGAAAGACGATTATACCGAGGACGCTATCCGCGAGAGGATTTCGGGCGACCGTCCGGTACCGGCGAAGCGCAAGACCGCCGCGACGATCCCGACGAAAAGGGTCAGCTTGCTCATTGATATTCAGAACTCCATCAAGGCGAAGAACTCGCCCGGATATGTGAGATGGGCAAAGATTTTCAATCTCAAACAAGCGGCGCAAACCCTATTGTTTTTGCAGGATAATGACCTCACCGAGTTTGATGTTTTACAGGAAAAAGCGCAGAAAGCGAAAGATGATTTCAACAATATTTCTGTCCGTATCAATGCCGCCGACAGCCGCATGAAAGAGATAACCACTTTGCAAAAGCACATCGGCACTTACAGCAAGACAAAAGATATTTTCGCTGCCTACCGCAAGTCCAAATACAGCAAGAAATACCTTGCAGAGCATGAGCAGGCTATCACCGCCCATAGGGCAGCGAAGCAGTATTTCAACGAGCTGAACCTTGAGAAGCTCCCGACCATAAAGAGCTTGCAGACCGAGTACGCCACCCTCTCCGCTGATAAAAAGAAGCTGTATGCGGAATATCGTGTATCACGGAAATTCATGCAGGATATTCTTACTGCGAAGCAGAACGCAGAACAGCTTTTGAACTATCGTGATATGGCGAAAGAAAAAGAAACCGAAAGGGATTGAGATTTATTTTTATGAGCAATAAAGCCCCCGCAGGGGGCGCGGCAGACGGCGCAGCCGGATTAAGAAAACGACCGCCAGCAGCGGCCGTTTTCAGAGGGATTGGGACACTTCCCAACAAGCGTTTTTGAAATAGGCAAGCCTATTTCATTGCTTGCCAAGGTCTTAAGCAACAACGGGAAAAACATACAAAACGCTATTGACTGAATTCGCTCAATGATATATACTCTTTATATCCTTTGAAAAACTGTGAAAACAAACCAATGCATGGATATAAGGAGGGGTGCTTATGAATTATAGAACAAACCCCAAAAACGGAGATCAGCTTTCGATGCTCGGGTTTGGGTGTATGCGATTTTCAGATAGTCTTGCGGGGTCTTTTGGCATTGGCGGTTTTGATAAGCAAAAAGCGGAAGATTTAATAAAAGCAGCTATTGAAAAAGGTGTAAATTATTTTGATACTGCCTATGTTTATGGTGCAAGCGAAGAAGTTTTGGGAAATACATTGTCAAAATATGGCGTTCGGGAAAAAGTATACATAGCAACAAAGCTGCCCCTTTTAATGTGCCGCAGTAAATCGGATTTAGACAAATACTTCAATCGTCAGTTGGAACGCTTGCAAACGGACTATATCGACTACTATCTGTTCCATATGCTTTCTGATATGGCAGAGTGGGATAAACTCTGCGGATGGGACGTTAAGACATGGATTGAAGAGAAGAAAGCCACAGGAAAAATTAAGGAAATCGGATTTTCATTTCATGGTTCACAGGGTGAATTTCTATCACTTTTGGATGCTTATGATTGGGATTTTGTGCAGATTCAGTACAACTACTCCGATGAAAATTTTCAAGCGGGTGTGACAGGTCTTAAAAAGGCTGCTTCCAAAGGGATGCCAGTTATCATAATGGAGCCGCTGTTAGGCGGAAAGCTGGCTAATTCTTTGCCTAAGTCTGCGGTAGAATGCTTTCATCAGTCAAACCCGAATATTACGCCGGTGGCTTGGGCGCTGCAATGGTTATGGAATCAGCCGGAGGTTACAGTAGTTTTGAGTGGAATGAATCAAATGTCCCAATTAGACGAAAATCTCCAGACCGCTGAAACCTCAGAGCCGGGTATGTTGTCGCAAGGAGAGCTTGAAGTTTATAGGGAAGTAAAAAACATATTCAGTGCTTCCAACAAAATTCCTTGTACGGGGTGTCACTATTGCACGCCTTGCCCGTATGGAGTGGACATACCGAGCTGCTTTACCGCGTATAACACATACTGTTCTATAAGCAAGAATCAGGGTTTCCTACAATATGCAATGGGCACTCTGCTTTCAAGTACTCCCGGCTACGCAGGATTATGCAAAAAATGTGGTAAATGTGAAAAGCATTGCCCCCAGCATATTGAGATTAGAAACGCTTTGTCCGAGGTGGCAAGGGAAATGGAAAAAACCGTTTTCAAAATATCGAGTTTCGGTATGAAAGCATATAACAGATTGAAATCAAAAAAATGACGCTAAACAACTAATTTAGTGGAGGTAATGACATGGAAACAATGAACACAATCAACAGAAGAAAGTCAGTCAGAAGCTACACAGGCGAAAAGATTTCAGAGAGTATTTTGCAGATTATATTAAAAGCCGCGAACGAAGCCCCTGTTGGTATGGGCAAGTACGAAAACGTACACCTGACTGTTATCGAAAATCAAGAACTGTTGCAGGCAATCAATGAAGGCGCTGCCAAAATGTTCGGACAGCCGGATATGCAACCTTTATACGGAGCACCCACTTACATTCTCGTTTCCGAAAAACCCAGCCGTGATAGCATTGGTAATATTGAATATTCCAACGCCGCAATCATTGTACACAACATGGCTTTAGCAGCCGTAGACCTCGGCGTGGGAACCTGCTACATTTGGGGAGCGACAACCGCTTTGGGCGCAAATCCAGCCTTAATCAAACAGCTTAATTTGCCGGATGGCTTTTTTCCCTGCTGTGGAATCATTGTAGGCGTCACGACCGAGCAATACACCGTCCGTGATTTTCCCGATAACCGTATAGAAACAGTCTATCTGCAATGAGTTAGCGAAAAGCTCAGAAAAACCATTGAAACGCAACCAAATAATTATTAGGAGGAAACAATCATGGATCTCTACTCACCAATTTTCACGCGCAAGTCAACTCGCAACTATGACATGACCCCGTTAGGCTCGGAAACACTCCAGCAGATCGAGAAACTTATTTCCGAAACAGCCCCACTGTTGCCTAATTCTAAGATCACGCACAAAATTGTCGGACCGGAAGGTGCTAAAGGTATGGCACTTCCCAAAGCACCACACTTTATGCTCATTTCCGGCAAAGACCAACCCTTGCGAAGTGTTTGTGCCGGGTTTCTCTATCAGCGCGTAGAATTGTTTTTGTATTCGATGGGCTACGCCACAAACTGGCTTAGTACCCTCAAGAGTAAACAGAACGACCCCGATTTCATTGTTGGATTTGCCTTTGGAAAACCCGCTGAACCCGCAACAAGAAAACTTGCCGAATTTGAGAGAAAATCTTTATCTGAGATTGCCAAAGGTACAGATTCCCGCTTGGAAGCAGTTCGGTTAGCCCCGTCAGGATTGAATAAGCAACCGTGGTATTTTACTGTGGACGGTAACGCTGTTCATGTCTATTACCAAAAGAGCTTGGGCGGTCTGATGGGTATGATGTATAAACTCACCGCCGTAGATGTAGGGCTTGCTCTGTGCCACATGGCGGTAGCCAGCGAACACGAAGGAAAGCCGTTCCTGTTCAATCCAAACAGAAAAAATCCACCAGCACCACCGAAAAACTTTACCTATATCGGCACTGTGGAGTAGAGAGCGCCTATTCATAGTTAGTCTCCTAATAAAAATGAAGGAAGGTTTGTATTATGGCAAAGAAAGAAAAGAAAAAGTGGAGTACAAGGAAAAAAGTTATTGTTTCCGTAGCAGGTGCGGTGGTTGCTGTGGGCGTAATTGGCGGAGCGATGGTTTTACCTGGTATGCTTGAATACCAACGAATTATTTCAGAAATTGAGATTAGAACGCCGGATATGACCAAAATCGGGGACGGCACATACAATGGTTTTTTTGATGCAATCGAGATATCTGCCGATGTGGACGTTACTGTGAAAGACCACAGAATCACCGATATAGTGATTAACAATCATTATTATGGCTACGATAAAGCCCCTGCGGCCGAAGCGATTATAGTTGATGTAGTTGATAAGCAATCTTTGGAAGTGGACACAGTTTCCGGCGCAACAAATAGCAGCAATGTTATTCTCAGCGCAATTCAGGTTGCCTTGGAAAGCGGAATCAACGAATGATGTCGGCAAACGCTTACGAAACGCAAGACTTCATCATGAATACCAATGTGGAGCAAAGAATCATTAGCGATTATGCGAGTGAAATCTATAGTGCCGCTGTGAAAGAGTTGCATAGACTTGAAAATGCGATGAGCTTTTACAGGGAAGCAAGCGAGGTTTCACTCCTTAATCGCAATGTCGGCGGGGAACCTGTAAAGTTAAGCAAAGAAATGATGTTTGTTTTAGAGCAGGCAAAGCATTATTCACGGCTTTCAGAGAATGCTTTTAATATAATGCTATCCCCTCTTATTCAGCTTTGGAGAAAAGCGGGCGAAGATAATAAAGTGCCATCGAATGACGATGTAGAGCGAACTCTAACGCTTTGTAGTGACGATAATCTGCTGTTAGACATAGATAAAGATACGGCATACCTAACGAAAAAAGGTAGCATGATTGATCTTGGTGGAATCGGGAAAGGGTATGCTGCTGATATTTGCTGTGATATTTACAAAGCTATGGGGGCTGCGTCAGCTTTTATCAACTTAGGCGGCAATGTCAAAGCGATTGGCAATCGCGCTGATGGAAGTCCGTGGACTATTGGTATCCAGCATCCCGATAGGCCCAGAGGGAATTGTTACTGTGCAATTATGTGTTCCGACGTTTCGGTGGTTACTTCCGGCGGTTATGAAAGGTATCAAGAGATAGACGGAGTAAAGTATCATCACATTTTAGATGGGGTAACAGGCTATCCGTCTGCAACCGATCTAAAAAGTGTTACGGTAATTTCCCATAGTTCTACACAGGCTGACGCTTTGTCAACAGCCGCATTTGTTATGGGATTAGTAAAAGGCACTGATTTGATTTATGAATCAGGATGTGTTGGTGCAATATTCTTTACAGCCTCTAACGAGATTTATATGACAAAAAGAATTAGGCAGTATTTGAAATTACTTGAAAGATTTGCCTGCTATGAAGTTTAATAGCAAATAGGAAAGAAAAGAGGTGTGGCTTGTGGCTAAGAAAAGAGTAACAAAACCAGTTGAAGAACGCAGGCAGGAAATCATTGGTACCGCTCGTGTGATGTTTACAGAAAACGGATTTGACGCAACCCAAATGGCAGATATATCCAATAAAATGAAGGTGGCCGCAGGGACAGTCTACCACTATTTTAAGTCAAAAACAGAGTTGCTCTATGCGGTTATTGACGAAATAACGAGCGAAAATACACAAGAAAAACAACGGCTCTTGAATGAAACAGAGGGCTCTGCGATTGACCGTTTGAAATTTATCTTTACTGCGTTTGAGAATGGCGAACTGCATAGAGATTTGAGCAGTGGTTTTTTGAGCGACCCTGCAATCATTCAATATTATTTGACGAAAATGGCGAGTTCATATCTACTACTCTTTTCATCACTTATCGAACAAGGTAATGCGGATGGTTCATGGAGTTGTGAATACCCAACTGAAACTGCTATGTTTATTTTACAGGGAATGGCGGGAGTGATGGCTAAAGAGCAGGAACACAAGGATTCCCCGCAAGAAAGTAGTAAAAGGATTAAGGTGTACACAAAATTCGCTTTGCGGGTGTTAGATGTCGTGAAATAAGAATAGGCGTTTGGTGGGCAATAAAATAACTGCTTTAGGTGTTGTTGATTTTCGTTTGACACTAACTATGCCGAAAGCAGTTACTTTCAAAATGATTATTGAATGAACTCAATCAATTGTGATTGAAGCAATGGAGGCAGAGGGTACAATGAAAAAATCTAAGATGAAAAGGGGGAAGAAAATGTTCTTATATATTGCGGCGGCGGTACTCGTTATTGTTGTTCTGGTATTTCTGTTTTACTACAATAAAGCGCTTCCAGAAGCATTAGAAATTGCCGAAACAATGGAAAAGGTCGGAAGTGACTATTATTTCAATGGCGACAGCGATGTTGGTTTTATTATTTTTTCGGGCGCTAAAGCAGATGAGAAAGCCTACGCATATTTAGCGAAGCTGTTACATGAAGCGGGTCATACCGTGGTGATACCAATGCCTGTACTTCATATGACCGCGACAGAAAGCCACGGTCTTGCAATCATAGAGTCAAACCCCAAAATAGAGAAATGGTTTTTAATCGGTCATTCTCTTGGCGGGTTGCCTATTACTCGAATTGCGCTTCAGCAACCACCCAAAGTACAGGGAATTGCGTACTTGGCATCGTATGTGCTTACAGGTTTAGAGGAGCTTGATATTCCAGTTATTCGTATAACTGCGAGTAATGATATGACAATGAATAAAGATATGATGAAAAGCAGTTCTGAGCATTTGCCCGACAACTCATTCGAAATTGAATTGGAAGGTGCTAATCATCAAGGCTTTGCTGCATATAAGGCTTTGGGGCGGGATGGCGAGGCAACTATATCATGGAAAGAACAGCAAGAACAGTCCGTTCTATTAATCTTAGATTTTTTTGACCCTCATATTAGTAATGTTTCATTGGGGGATTAAAGAATGGGCAATGAAAATAGGAAATCAGATACTATGGAACGTGCGTATTCGATTATCAAAGATTGTAGTTTGGACTCACAACATTACTTGTCATTCAAAGAAGATAACTTGTTTTTCTTTGGAGAAAAGGTGTATGGCATGATTGCTTATGTGCTTGCAGGGAAGAAAGCCATGAGTATTGGTGACCCTGTTTGCAAATTTGAAGATATAGAACATCTCACAGGCGAGTACATCAATTTTTGCGAGAAAAAGGGATGGAAACCAATATTCAACTCGGTAAGCAGTTATATGGCTGAAATTTTGAGGAATCTAAACTTTTCTGTGCTTAAGTATGGGGAGGAAGCAATATTAGATTTATCGTGTCATACATTAGCTGGAAGTGGGCGGAGTACGGCTTTACGCCGAAACGTATCAAAAGTTGAAAAGAGCGGCGTTACTGTGCATGAATACTGTCCTCAAAAGAAACGAGATTATGCTTTGGAAAAGGAAATTGCCGATTTATCCGAAAAATGGTATGCCGACAAAAAATACGAAATGAATTACAGCATAGGCGGCCTGGACTTTGACAAGCCTTATGACAGGCGATTCTTTGTAACCATAGATACAGACGGGTCTTTGCTGACGTTTATATCCTTTCTGCCATATGAAGGCGGAAAGAATTTTTGCATAGACCTAATGCACCGTAAAATTGACACCATGACAGGCGTTATGGAACACGCTATTATATCTGCCGCCATAAAGATGAAAGATGATGGTGTAAGTAAGGTGAGTTTAGGCATTGCCCCACTTGCCGGTATTGACGGCTCCAAATCGAACGCAAACAGAGCAGAAAAATTGATGAGTGCCATTTTCCACGGCACGGACTTCGGATATAACTTTAAGAATCTGTTTAGATATAAGAAGAAATTCGACCCGACCATATGGGAACCGCGATATTTAGTTTATCATAAAAAAATTTCCCTTGTGGATTTAGCGGTTTCAATTACCAATACAAAGCGAGGTTCTACCGATCTCGTTCTTTACGCAAAATGCAAATTATTTTTAATTGCAGTTACTCTTGGGATAAACAAAGCTGAAAATAAATAGAAATGCTAATTAGGGAAATCGCGACAGCGCAGAGTGCCAAACAGATAATATATCCGACATAAAACATAATCAAAAAGGGGAGCAAATTATGGGGAAGCATAAAACAAGCATAGGAGGACAAGCAGTAATAGAAGGCGTAATGATGCGCGGTTCGAAACAGATGGCGGTCGCTGTGCGCATACCTGACGGACTTATAGAAATAAAAAAAGACCCCAATCCGGCATTTACTAATAATTGGTTCTTAAAGTTACCTGTTATACGTGGATGCGTGGCGTTTTTTCAGTCGCTTGTATTAGGAGTAAAGACACTTATGTATTCGGCGTCGTTCTTTGAGCTTGAAACGCAAAAAGAAAAAACGAAATTTGAGAGCTTTATTGAGAATAAATTCGGCAATAAACTTACAGATGTCATGGTGTATTTTTCTGTGTTAATTGCGGTTGCCTTTTCTATAGGGATATTTTTTCTTCTGCCTACTTTTGTTGTAAGCCCTATTAAGCAGTTTATCAAGTATGATGCCGCCGCCACTTTGATTGAGGGACTTATCAGAATACTTATATTTGTAATTTATTTGTTCTTTGTTTCAAAGATAAAGGATATACAACGAGTTTATGAGTATCACGGCGCAGAGCATAAAACAATTTTTTGTTATGAAAGCGGTGAGGAACTAACTGTTGAAAATGCGAAAAAATTTTCACGCTTGCATCCCCGTTGTGGAACAAACTTCTTACTCGTTATTATGGTAGTCAGCATGGTATTGTTTTCTTTTATTTCGTGGAATAATCCTGTAATACGTGTGGTGATACGCCTTGCACTGCTTCCTGTTGTTGCGGGAATTGCCTATGAAATAATAAAGTTTATGGGAAGATACCAAAATAAATTTACCAACACTATAAGCTATCCCGGTATGCTGCTTCAAAAACTAACGACAAGGGAGCCAGACGAATTGCAACTGGAAGTGGCTATTACAGCTCTTGAAGCAGTTTTGACAGGCAACCCGGAAGATGATAAATGGTAGTTCGTTGGTTTGACAGAGTATTATTGTTTGTTTATCGGCGACAAATAATTATTGATAAGATACTTCAAGCTGGCACCAAGGAGGTATGAAATATTATGGATGAAGGAATTTTGTTATTGTGTCCTATATGTGGGAACAAAACTCGGACAAAAATACGGAAAGAAACGATACTGATAAACTTCCCTCTATTCTGCCCTAAGTGCAAACAGGAAACGCTGATAAACGTTCGACAATTACATATGTCAGTTTTAAGAGAGCCAGACGCACAGTCGCAGAGCCAATAACCCGCAATTATGTGGTTATTGGCTCTTTCTTTATTATAACTACTCCGTATAGCTATCGCTGCTGCTTTCTGTTTCTTTGTGGCCGTATTAGCCTAACGTTTTTAGATATACAGCGGCGGAGGGAGGGCATCGCTATGTTTTTCTATTTAAGTCATTCCCGATATTGTATAAAGCCGCTACAAAAACATAGCGGCAAGGTTTAATAAGCAACCAATAAACTGCGATTAGAGTTTGCTTGTTACAGAGTAGCAGACATGGATTGCTATGTGTATATTCATGCCTTCTTTCAAGTAATAAGGTTCAATAGAAATGTCCAAAGAGGGCCTCCGTCCTCTGCGGGCATTTTTTTGTTTCTCTATGAGATAATCCCTCGGGCGCGTTCCCCGCCTACACCGTTTCGGTTCGCCACGACCCAATCGAAACGAAACGGAGGAACAAAATGGACAAGCTATTAGTAACGATAAAGTACAAAACCGCCGATGGAAAGCGGATTTGTGTTGAGGTATCAACTGCGGTTAAGGAACTGTTAGAGCAGTCCGACCGCCAAATCCGCTCCCAAGGGCGGCAAGATAGGCGCTATCTCGATAAAGAGGAGTACATAGACGGTTTGACCGACACGACTACTGTATACCCTCACGAAGATCTCGCCGACCTTGTGATTAGAATGGACAGGCTGAGTAATCTTTATTCTGCGATTGCTACACTGTCCGAGGTTCAGCGGCGGCGCTTGCTGCTCTACTATTTCGCCGGATTATCCTATCGGCAAATCGGCGAGATGGAAAGAGTGAACCACAAGTCTGTCGCCCGTTCTGTGGCTGGAGCAATAGAGAGGCTACGGAAAATCATTACCGAGTAGCAGTTTCTTTCAGCCCCGTCTTTTAGGCGGGGCTGATTCTATTTGGGCAACAATCTTATACTATTATTCTAACCCATATGGGCGTCAAATTGCAACACTTAACTATCCTTTATTGCTGCCCATATGGAATGTAAAATAATAGTGATGGGAGGTGTTCCTATGGATGTATTAAAACGAATTGAGCAGTTGCGGGACGAGCGCGGCTGGAGCAACTATAAATTGTCTCAAATGACCGGCGTTTCACAGACAACGCTTAGAAATATGTTTACTCGCAATACGTTACCCGGCATAGCCACGCTGGAGTCTATTTGCCAAGGCTTCGGTATTACCCTTTCTCAATTCTTTGCCAGTGAGAATGAACCGATTACCCTTGACGATGAGCAAAAGGCTATGCTTGAAACATGGGGTGCTTTAACAAAAGAACAGAAAGAAGCTCTGCTGATTCTAATCCGAAAACAATAATCTGAGCGACAAGCAAAATCCCCGATGGATTTCTCCATCGGGGATTTTTGTGTTCAAACCACAGGCCACAAAACGCCTTTAACTGTCCTATAAGATAGAGGGAGATTTACGTCTCCCTGCTCAGTACCTTGAAAATTTCATATACATTATCTCAGGTTAATCCCGATTGCGACAAGCGTGTGTGAGCGCCGCCACGACTTCGGTAAACAGAATATATACCGAACGAGCGATAAGCGTAATACCCGAACAGGCTTATTGGTAAAGTCTGCGCCATGACCCGCAATCGGGCAAAAACTTCCGTCTTGAACGCTTCACCGCATTGGACGGCCTGCCATCAGAATGGGGGGAGCTTCTGCCGTATTCGTTAGACTTGCAATCAACGGTACGGCGGGGCTATGAAGCCGCAACCAGCGGCGATTTGAGGTAATCCTTTGTCGGGGGGCGTGGCAAATACGGCAATAAAAACTCAAAGATAGAGTTCGTGGGCCGGACTGTTATTCAGTCCGACCCATTGCTGTGTTTTTGAAGCACAGTAAAATGATTGGAGTGAGTGTATGGAATTAACAATGAGCGGCATAGCTGCCATGCGGAGCGTTGACATCCGAACCGTTGACCGAAGCTCCCTCGTTGACCTAAATGATGTTCGCATTGACGAAAGCCTTTCTCAGCATGAGCGTATCGCTGAGTTCATTCGGCAAATCAAGAATCCGTACTGCTACAAATGCGGCAACATCGTTGTCAAAGAGCGGTTCTCAAACAACGGAAAATCCTTTAGCGATTGCCTTGAGCAGTACATCGGCACTTTGGTATGAAAAAAGAAAAATTAGAGGTGGACAAGGTGTTTTTTGCGCGCTACAATATCAGTAAGGCATAATCGGCGTGAAAACCCGAGCATAGTGTTTTGCTGATGAAAAACACAAGTGAGCGGAGGTTTTCACGATGAATAACTATCACGACAGTAAAGTTTACTGTGCGGGTGCTTATTTGCGTCTTTCCAAAGAAGATGCGGATAAGGACATCAGCGACAGCATTGTAAATCAGAGAGACTTAATACTTGATTTCGTCAAGGACAGACCCGACATTGAATTTGTCGGCGAGTTTATTGACGATGGATTCAGTGGGGTTGATTTTCAACGCCCCGCTTTTTTGCGCCTAATTCGGGATATTGAAGCAGGCAAAATTGACTGCGTAATTTGCAAAGACCTCTCCCGCTTTGGCAGAAACTACATCGAAGCAGGGCGCTATCTGGAGCAGATGTTTCCCGATAAAAACATCAGATTCATAGCCATAAATGACGGCTATGACAGCCTTTCCAGAAACCAATCGGATGACCTTATCATTCCATTTCGTAATGTCATAAACGATGCTTATTGCAGGGATATTTCGGTCAAAATCAGAAGCCAACTGCAAATCAAGCGGCAGAAAGGCGAGTTTATCAGCCCCTTTGCTGCCTTTGGTTATAAAAAGTCGGCGGAAGATAAGCATAAGATTGAGATTGACGAATACGCCGCCAATGTCGTTCGTGACATATTTGCTTGGAAACTGGACGGCATGAGCCAGCAGGGTATCGCGGGCAAGCTGAACGAAAAAGGCGTACTGTCACCAATGGACTATAAGCAGAGCTGCGGCATGAAGTTCAAGAGCGGCTTTCAGATTAACAGTCGCTCCAAATGGACGGCGGTTACAGTCGGCAGGATTCTCAAAAATGAAATCTACATCGGCGTTCTGGCACAAGGAAAAAAGAGTACACCAAACCACAAGGTTAGGCGTGTAGTGGATAAGCCTAAATCTGCGTGGGTGCGTATCGACAATAACCATGATGCGATTATAGCCGATGATGTGTTTCGCTCGGTACAGCATATTTTGAAGCAGGACATTCGGATTGCGCCCCAAAAGGAAACGGCATACTTGTTCAGCGGTTTGCTATTCTGCGGCGATTGCGAAAAGAACCTTGTCCGCAACGGCGTGAAGCAGAACGGGCGTGAATACGCCTACTATATGTGTGTCGGCAACAGGACTGATAAATCCTGCACAAGCCACCGTATCAGCGATGTGAAGCTGGAACAGGCGGTTTTACAGATTTTCAGACAGCATATTGCCAACCTTATAAACATGGAGCAGATGCTTGAGTTTGTAAATAATCTGCCAATGAAGCGTGACGGCATCAAGCAGACCGACCGCCTTATAGCTCAGAAAACAGCGGAGATTGAACGCTATGCCCGTTTGAAAGTAAAGCTGTTTGAATCTTTGGACGATGGGCTTATCGACAAAACCGAGTTTTCAGACATGAAGCGTTCCTACGATGAAAAAATGCGCTATGCCCAAAATGCTCTTATCAAGCTGAAAGCCGAATATGATTCCCTTTGGGAAAGCACCGGCACTCACGAATGGATTGAGCGTTTCAAACAGCACAGGGATATTGAACAGCTAAACCGTTCGGTTGTCGTCAGCTTGATTGACCGTATTATTGTCTATGAGGACAACCGAGTTGAGGTCGAGTTCAAATATCAGCACAATTACGAGAGGGCGTTAGAGTACATTCAGAGCATACAAATCATCACCATGCCCGAGCTTGCAGTTGCGGGGGTGATGTAATGGCTCGTAAAAGCAGGAAAAATCAAGCGGAAGCGTTCAGCGCGGCCGTATATACCCGAGTAGCCTATAACGCCGCCGCTTACACTCGCCTTTCGGTGGAGGACAACAATCTTGAGTTTGGCAACAGTATTGAAGCACAGCAGGAAATACTGACAAACTTTGTTTCTGAGCAGGAAGATATGGCGCTTTTCTCTGTGTATACAGACAACGGCGTTTCCGGCACTACCTTTGAGCGTGAGGGTTTTACCCACATGATGGACGATATAAAAGACGGCAAGATAAACTGCGTTGTAGTCAAGGATTTATCGAGGTTTTCTCGTAATTACATCGAAGCGGGAAACTATATCGAGCGAATATTCCCCTTTATGGGCGTTCGCTTTATTTCCGTCAATGACGGCTATGATTCCGACAAGGACTCTCCCTACGATATTATGGTCGTTTTACGCAACATCGTAAATGATGCGTATATCAAGGATGTGTCGGGAAAAATCAAGTCCATGTTTACCACAAAGCAGAACAATGGCGATTTCATCGGCTGGTCTGCTCCCTACGGCTTTCTAAAAGCCGAGGACAACAACAACAGGCTCGTTATTGACCCTGAAACCGCCCCCACCGTCAAGCAGATTTATCAGTGGAAAGCGGAGGGTATCGGTTTTGCCACCATATCCAAGAAGCTCAACGAGATGGGTATTCCGTCCCCACGGCAGCGCAATATCGCTATGGGGCGTTACAAAACGCCGCCGACTGATGGGCTGTACTGGACGGACGCAAGCGTTTCCACCATCATCAAAAACCCTGTTTACGCAGGACATATGACACAGCATAAATACACCCGAACCAGCATTAACGGCAAGCAAAAGCCGCTTGACAGTTCCGAGTGGGTAATTGTCCGTAATACCCATGAACCTATTGTGAGCGATGAGCTTTGGAATAACGTGCAGGCGGTCACAAAGAAAAACGCCGACAGCTACGGTGTAAATTTCCGCAAAAGGCGTACCGATAAGGGCGATAATCTACTCAAGGGCATTTTGGTCTGCCCTCATTGTCAAAAGGTCATGCAATTAAAAGTTGACGGCACAAACAGCAATTACCGCTATTATCAATGTGCCATGAAACGCTCTAACCCAAACTGCACCACGGCGAGAATTAAGGAAGCGGATATTTTCAAGGTTGTTTTTGAAGCCGTGAAAAAGGAAATCGCCGCCGCTGCCGATGTGCAAAAACTCCTTGATAAGCTCTCCAAGAGCAAACGGCACACAGACAGCCTGAACCGTCTGCAAGAAGCCATCAAAAGCGCTAACATGGGTATCAAGCGCAATCTTGCCCTCAAAGACCGCCTTTTTGATGCCTACGGCGATGAGCTTATCACCGAGCAGGAGTTTAGGCAAATGAAAGACGAATACGCCGGTGAAGCCGACCGCCTGACCATTGAGGTTGTAAGACTTGAGAGCGAATACCAGTATCAGCAATCCGCTTATTCAAAAAACAACGAGCGGATAGCCGCCTTTTTGAAGTTCAGGAAGTCGAAAGCCCTCACGCGGGAAATGCTCACGGAGCTTGTCGAAAAGATTATCGTTCACAGCCCTGACAGCATTGAAATCGTCTGGCGCTTTGATGATGAATACAGAGCGGTCTGCGCTTTGGTGAAAGGCGGTGAGCAGTAATGGCTACCGCAAAATATCTCCGTTTTTCGGTGGACGATGGCAATACCTCGGACAGTGAGAGCGTGAGCAATCAGCGGGATCTGCTTGATTGGTTCATTTCCGCAAATGAGGATTTGCGAAGCGGTGAAACTCTTGAGTTTGTGGACGATGGATTTACAGGCACAAACTTTCATAGGGATGGCTTTATCTCTATGATGGAAGCCGTAAAAGCTCGCAAGGTCGATTGCATCATCGTCAAGGACTTTTCAAGGCTTGGACGGCATTACATTGAGGTCAGCGATTACATAGACCAGATATTCCCGTTCTTGGGCGTTCGCTTCATTGCCGTAAATGAACAGTACGACAGCAAAACTGCCAATGCCGCCCTCGGCGTGGATATGGCGATGAAAAATATCATCTACGACCTGTACAGCAGGGATTTATCCAAGAAAGTCCGCTCCGCCCGAAAGTCGCTGATGAAAAAAGGCGAATATATCGCTCCCTTTGCGATATACGGCTACACCAACAAGCAGGAGAAGAAGCGGCTTGTGGTAGACCCTACCTCTGCCGAAGTGGTAAAGCGCATCTTCGGGCTTGCCACAGACGGCGTTAAGGCACGGCAGATAGCCATTCGGCTGAACGATGAGGGTATACCTACCCCTAACGAGTACAACCGCCTTAAATCCACAGAAAAACAGCACTATGTCCCGATGGACACAGCGCCGCTATGGACAGCCGATATTGTGCGGAGGATTTTGCAGGACGAGCGGTACACCGGCAAGATGGTGTGCGGCAAATACACGACCGTCAAGCGAAAGACGATTCTCATTCCCAAAGATGAATGGGTAATCACACCGAATACTCACGAAGCCATTGTGTCTGAGGAAGTATTTGAGCAGGCGCAGGCGATTTTCAGAACGAGAAGCAAAATAACAATGCCTGACGAGCCTAAAAGTATTCTCACAGGGACGATGAAATGTGGTTGTTGCAAGAAGTCGCTGGCGTTTGAGAGCCGATACAGACGGGCGTTTTACTGCCATAACCGCAACATGGGCTTTGGCTGTGAAGATACCAAAGTGGACGAATCCGTTTTGATTGATACCATTTTCGCCGCCGTCAAGGTCAAGCTGGCTTTGATAGAGTTTTCCGAGCAATCGTATATCGCTGACCAACAGGCAAAAGCGGCTGAATATGCAAGCGCCAAAAAAGAGCTTGATACCAAGCTGAAAAAGTTAAGGTTAGCGCAGGCAACTGCCCTTGAGGACTACCTTGAGGGAAAATCGAAAAAGAGCGAGTTTCAATCTCATAAGTCTAAGACGGCGGCGCTTATTCAGGAAGTCGAGGAACGGCTTTCGGCGCTCGGTACTCTGAGCGAGAACTCATCGGGGCTTGTAGAACAGCACAGGCCGTTTTATGGGCAAGACACTCTGACGAGGGAGATGGTAAAGGAACTGGTTAAGGAAGTGCGGGTACATTCACCTACTGAGCTTGAAATCGTCTGGCGGTTCGGTGAGTGCTACCATGAGTTAGAGCAAGGATTTATGCCCAATCTCAATGTATGATTGTCGAGAAAAAGTTTATGGATAGCTTGACACAAGCATACGCGCATCTGGAGTTCAACTCCAAGCTATCTTCGGCAAAAGCGATGACTTGGCTCGATAAAACCTCGATGGGGCAAACGCTTGAAGAAGCGGAAAAGCCCCTAAATTAGAGGCTTTCCCGATTAAAGTTT
>DOZQ01000202.1 GCA_003517915.1 Oscillospiraceae bacterium
TGCGACGACGTAAAATATTCCAGTCCCTCGGGCGCCGCCAAAATGCACATCACCCTTATGCTTTTCGGATTACGTTTTTTTATCAGCGTTACCGCGTCGGCCGCCGAACCTCCGGTGGCAAGCATCGGGTCGAGCACAAATACGTCGCGCTGAGGGATATCCGAGGGCAGCTTGCAGTAATATTCCACCGGCGTAAGGGTTTCGGGATTGCGGTAAATGCCTATATGTCCGACCTTGGCGGCGGGAATAAGACTGAGTACGCCCTCCACCATACCAAGCCCCGCACGCAGGATAGGTATAAACGCGAGCTTGCGTCCCGAAATGACCTTTGTACGGGCGATGCCCACCGGGGTCTCGACCTCGACCTCTTTAAGCGGCAGGTCGCGGGTGGACTCATAGCACATCAGCATTGATATTTCACCCACCAGCTCACGGAACTCCTTCGAGCCGGTGCGTTTGTCGCGCAGAAGTGAAAGCTTGTGCTGAATCAGGGGATGATCGGTTATAAACACATTTTCATTCATGAGGATTATCCTTTCAGTTTTTTTCCATCAAATCTATCCGTTTTTGATGCCTGCCGCTTTCAAACCCGGCGGAAAGAAAGATATCCACAATTTCGCAAGCTATGCCCGGGCCTGTCACCCTGGCCCCCATGCAAAGGATATTCGCGTCGTTGTGCGACCTTGCCATACGCGCCGAATAACCCTCGCCGCAAAGCGCGGCGCGTATGCCGGGGATCTTGTTGGCCGCTATTGACATGCCGATACCTGCGCCGCACACGAGTATCCCGCGCTCGCACTCCCCGTTTATTATAAGCTCGGCCGCCACCTGGGCTATTTCCGGATAATCCGCCGGTGTGTCCGAATAACAGCCGACATCTTTATATTCCGTGCCGGACTCGTCCAAATGCCGCATTATTTCACGTTTGAGATTAAATCCCGCGTGATCAGATCCTATTACAAGCATAAAAGCATCTCCGTTTCTGATTTATACCAATATTTTGTTATACCGAGTTCCTCTCCCGCTCGGCTTGAGAGAGCCTTAGATATTCCGGCGCGAGTTCGCCCGGATCAAAGTCCGCGTCTTCACTGTAAAGACGCTCGGCCACCGCCGCGACACCCGCCGCGCATGAATAAAGCAAATGCGGCGGAGCCTTATATATTTCCGAAAGAGAAGCTCTGTTATTATAACATAAATCCGCGCCGTCTCCAACCAAAATTACGGGAAAAGGAGAAAGCTTTGACAGCTCGTTTATAAGCCCATGCACCGAAATCGCCCTGTCCTCGCACAGCCGGATTATACCGCCGTTTTTATAATGGAACAGCGCGTTGTAAACCTGTTCGCGGCGGGCATCCATAACCGCGCAGCCGTAAAACTCAAACGGCAGCCTTAGATTTTCCGCCATCGCTTCTAAAGTAGAGACACCAATGCAAGGCTTTGACAGCGCTGCGGCCATGCCCTTCGCCGCCGCCACGCCTATGCGCACGCCGGTAAATGAACCCGGCCCCTTCGACACCGCGAAAAGACCTATATCCTCTATTTGAAGCTTCGCGGCCGAAAGCAGGTTTTCCGCCGCAGGCATAAGTGTCTGCGAATGGGTCATGCCCACGTCTATATACACCTGAGCCAGCAGCCTGCCGTTTTCCCAAACGGCCAGCGAGGCCTGCTTTGCGGCGCTGTCAATCGCCAGTATTTTCATATTCGGCTCCTTTGACCGTGATCACTCGGGTATTTTCATCGTCACCGCGTTCAAGGCTTACGAAAACCGCGTCCGTCGGCAGATACTCTTTTATATTCTCGCTCCACTCGGTCACTATTACTCCGCCCGCGTCCAGATAATCATAAAACCCGGCGGAGTAGAGCTCGTCCTCACCCGTCACGCGGTAAAGATCAAAATGATAAAGCGTCAGGCGGCCGCCCGAATATTCGTGCACCAGCGCAAAGGTCGGGGAGGTGACCTCGCCGTCATAGCCCAGCCCTGCGGCGATACCCCCCGTAAGCGCGGTTTTGCCCGCGCCCAAATCCCCGAAAAGGGCGATAAAATCCCCGGGCTTTAATTTTTCGGCCAGTTTTTTCCCGATTTCCACCGTCTGCTCACGGCTTTCGGATTTATATCTTATCGGATTTTCCACTTAAAACAGCCCCGTGATTTTGCCGTCGTCTCCGACGTCTATTCCGTCGGCGGCAGGTTTTTTAGGCAGTCCCGGCATGGTCATTATATCGCCGGTATAAACCACTATAAAGCCCGCGCCGGCCGACAGCTTCATATCACGAACATTCAGGGTAAACCCTGTGGGCCGGCCCAGCAGCGCGGGATTATCCGACAGGGAATATTGGGTTTTCGCCACGCACACCGGCAGCCCTGCCGCGCCCAGATTTTCAATTTCGGCCATGCTTTTTTTGGCGGCGGACGAATATTCCACACGCGCGGCGCCGTAAATCTCTTCGGCCAAAATCCCGATTTTTTCGGTTATGGGCAGCGACGGGTCATACAGCGGCTTAAAGGAGTTCGGCCTCTCGCAGGCATTTACCACCATTTCCGCAAGCTCGGTTCCTCCGTCTCCGCCTTTTTCAAACACCCGGCTCTGCGCGTAATAGGCCCCCAAATTCTCGCAGTATTCCTCTATTGCGCCAAGCTCATCCTTCGTGTCGGTGTCAAAGCGGTTGATGGCCACAACCACCGGAACCCCGAATTTCTGCATGTTTTCAATATGAGCGCCGAGATTGACAAGCCCGGATTTCAGCCGGTTCACGTCCTCGGTTTTAAGCTGTTTTTTATCCATGCCGCCGCCGTATTTAAGCGCCCTGACCGTCGCGACAAGCACCACGGCGGAGGGGAATATACCTGCCGCCGGGCATTTGATATCCATGAATTTTTCCGCGCCCAGATCCGACCCGAAGCCCGCCTCGGTGATGCAGTAATCGGCCAGCTTTAAGCCGAGCTTGGTCGCGCGCACCGAATTGCAGCCGTGGGCGATGTTCGCGAACGGCCCGCCGTGGATAAGCGCCGGGGTACCCTCCAGCGTCTGTACAAGATTGGGGTTAACCGCGTCCTTTAACAGCGCGGCCATAGCCCCCTCGGCGTTTAGATCCTTTGCGAACACCGGGCCGCCGTCACGGTTAAACGCGACAAGGATACCGCCAAGCCGCTTTTTTAAATCCGCTATATCGGTACAAAGGCAGAGTATCGCCATTACCTCGCTCGCGACCGTAATGGTGAAGCCGTCCTCCCTCGGGATGCCGTTTACCTTGCCGCCCAGCCCGACTATCACGTCGCGCAGGGCGCGGTCGTTCATATCCATACAGCGGCGGAAAAGAATCCGGCGCTGGTCGATGTTAATCGCGTTCCCCTGCTGCATATGGTTGTCGATAAGCGCGCACAGCAGGTTGTTCGCGGCGGTTATTGCGTGCATGTCGCCGGTGAAATGCAGGTTGAT
>DOZQ01000163.1 GCA_003517915.1 Oscillospiraceae bacterium
GGTGATTCGTTATGGGCGTATTTACGCGGCCGGATGTATATTGCCGCTTACCGAAAACAACGACATCAGCAGGGAAATGGGAACCCGGCACCGTGCGGCTTTGGGAATGAGCGAAAATTCCGATGCGATTGTTGTGGTAGTTTCCGAGGAAACCGGAACCATATCAATAGCGGACAACGGGACTATTTCAAGGGGATATAACAGCTTGAATCTGCGCAAGACGCTTGAAAAGCTTTTGCTTGGCAGTGAGGACGAAAACGGAAAAAGACGATTCCTTTTCTTTAAAACTAGAGATAAAAAGGACAGGAGGCGGAAAAATGAAAAGAAGTAGGCTTCATCCTTCGGAATGGTTTAATAACAACCGTTTTGTTTTAATTTTTTCGCTGATCATCTCGCTTATTTTCTGGCTGGTCATAACCATTACTGTAACCCCCGAAACCTCCAGAACAATTACTAATATTCCGGTGATTGTCGAACCGACGACCCCTTCTGGACTTATGCGGTTCGGGGATTATGAAGAGATAACCGCGTCGGTTGAGGTTACCGGCAGAAGATATGTCGTCGCGTCGCTGAGTCCCGCGGATATTGTCGTCACGGCGAGAATCACCGGTGTACAGGCTGGAGAAAAGACGACGGTGCAGTTAAGCGCTTCAAAAAACAATCAGTTTTCCGGCTTTGATATACGTGAGGTTACACCCTCGGAGATAGAGGTTTTTTACGATGAGCTGGTGACGCGTGAATTTGAAGTGGAACCAAAAGTATGGCACGAAACCGGAGTGGATTCCACCGCTGCGGAAGGGTTGACCGCCGAAAAAGAGAGAATCGCCGATGCGGGGGAGCAGACGATTCAGGTTGAGGGACCCGCGTCTGAGGTGTCCAGAATACACCGGGTAAGAGCGCTTGCCAGGGTTACCTCCGCGCTGACCGAAACAACCGATATAGAGTCTGATATTGTGTTTTACGACGAATACGACAATGTATTCAGAGCGGAATATGCAAAGCCCGGATTTGAAAAGTTGACGGTTACTGTACCGATATCTAAATCTAAGAGACTTAGCATACGGCCTACATTCCAAAATATTCCTACGAAATATGCCGATTCGCCGCTGGACTTTTCGCTCAGTGAAGACAGGATCGAGGTTATAGGGCCGCCGGATATAATTGACGGGCTGGTGGACATTCCGCTTTATCCCATTGATTTTTCCGAGATTTATCACGGTCATCTGCTGTTTGAAAGGCAGATTCAACTGCCGAGCTTGGTAAAAAGCGTGGGAAACCTTCAAACGGTCAGCGTGAGATTGGATTTGACCGGTTATACGGAAAGCACCGTTACTGTTGCAACCGACCGGGTTACCTATATAAATCAGCCGGCGAATACCAGAGCGACAATCACTTCTCCCATAAGCTCGGTTGTTATAATAGGGCCTGAGGAATCAATTGACAAGATTGAGGACAGCGATGTTTCCGCGGTAATTGATTTGGCCGACAAAAAGAGCGGGCAAAACGAGGTGGATGTGGTTATGGAAATCTCCGGATATCCAGATTGCTGGGTGGCGGGAAGCTATGAGGCAATTGTTAATATAGAGACTATATCGAACTGACTCCCAATGGAAAGACAATACTATTTGATTTGAAAAGGACGGAATAATTTAAATGGAGCATGCGCCGGTACAATCAAATATTCGCGGCAGCCGGCAGGACGAAAAAAGCGCCGCGCCGTCGGCAATGCCCTTTGATAAAGATGTTATTGTGTTTACAGGACTGTTTATTTTCAGTCTTATAAATGGCACGTCCCTGTTTTTGGCGATGCTTGGAAACGCATACTGGCTGCCGAAAAAAGGGGAGGGTGTGCTTAAAATATTTATTTTTTTGTCACTTCGTTCTACGGTGGCGCGTCGTTTTCCAAGCATAGGCGACACCTTTCCATCAATGCTTAAATGGGTAGTTCTTTTAGCTTTGGCCGGTTGGATGATAATGAGGTATTTTGTAAATCGAGATACTGAAAAAAAACGGATTAATAAGATTGTACTACCACTTGCGCTTTTTTGCGCGTTTGTGTTTTTAAACAGTATGTTTGTAAGCAGTATGCCATTTATATCTCTGCTGAAAATGGTTAGCTTTTTCATAGTGTTTTTCGGAGTGCTCGCGGCAGTCGCGGAAAGCTACAGGACATTCAACTGTCTGCTATTTTTCTATTTTGTTTTGGGAATATACATGCTGGCGTCTGCATACGGATTTTTTGACCGATCTATAGGATATAGTAAAAACGTAGCCTTGTTCAACGGAATTTCTAATCAACCGAATATGCTTGGAATTATAACCGCGATGTTTTTTTCGCTTACAGTTTATCTTTTTAAAAATTTTAAAGGTATCATGCGGTATATCGGCATAGCGGGACTGCTGTATTCCATTTTGGTGAGCTATGGTACCGCCAGCCGTACTTCTATGGCGGCGATAGCGGTGGTCTCGGTATGCGCGTTTGCCTTTTCGTGGGTTTCGTTTCAGGTAAAGTTGCTGATTTTTTCAGCGGCTGTTTTGCTAATCTGCTTTGTCTATCCTGTTTGGGGAGAAATATGGGACTTTTTAGAAAGGATAATTTTCAAATCGAATTTAGAAAATATATTTTTCAGCAGAGAAAATCAACTCAGAGGCTTATGGGATAATTTTTTAAAAAGCCCTATTTACGGAAATGGGTTCGGCGCGCCTGTTCTTGAATTTAAAGATTATAGATTCGCAACCTCTCTTCCAGTTGAAAACGGGAATATGTTTTTGGCGCTTTTTTCGGAAACAGGAGTTATCGGAGCGTTTCTTTTCTGGATATTTTATCTCCGCATAATTTTTATCGGACGATCCGGAAAAGGTGCCGGAATGGTTCTGCCTGTTTTTGTGGTGGCGATATCCATGGGAGAAGCGGCATTTTTTTCGGTCAACAGCATCGCCGCGATGTATTATATTTTATTGGCGGCCTATATATTCAAAGAAGAAAAATCATCGCTTGCCGGGCAGGACGTAAACCGGCGCACATTATCATACTCATCCCATAATATGGAATGAGGTGATTCGGTGATGTTTGAAACTATATTATATCTGATAATTCTGTTTTTTGCCTTGATTGGCGTGGTGGATATTATTCAGACGGTTGTATTAAGGCTTCTTATTCCGAAAACTCAGGCGCGGCAGATAGTGCTGCTCATGCTCAAGACAGACGATGCGGAGGTTGCGCTTCGTCACGCGGTGGAAAAGACCCGCGCGGCTCGCTTTAGCAAAAGGGAATATATTTTGGCGGTTGATTGTGGCCTGAGCGCCGAAATGCTTGAGGTGTGCAGAAAACTCAGCCAAGACAGCGGATGCGTGGCTATCTGCAAAAAAGATGAGCTGCTGCCAGTGCTGGAAAATGTCGCGGGATAATTATTGTTTAACTTGACTATACAAGTATAAAAAGCAGGGTGAATAAAAACAAAGCATGAAAAAAAACGGTGGAATGAGGGAACAGATTTCCGGAAGCGTGGGAAAAATTACATATCACAAAGAGGAAACCGGATTCACAGTGCTTGAGCTGGATGCGGGACATGAGTTGATCACTGTGGTCGGAAATTTTCCGGACATACATGTGGGGGAACAGATGAAGGCGTTCGGCCAATATCTGCTGCATCCGAGTTTTGGTATGCAGTTTAGGGCCGAAGATTACGAACATACCCTGCCGGTATCCTCGGCGGCCATACTCCGCTATCTTTCTTCCGGCGCGCTCAAGGGGGTCGGCCCCGCGACTGCGCGCAGGCTGGTGGGCGCGTTTGGCGAAAAAACTCTGGAGATACTGGAAAAATCGCCGGAGCGTCTGTGTGAAATAAAAGGGCTTTCGCAGGCTAAGGCGCGCGAAATCACCGAAGAATTCGCGCGTCAGTCCGGTGTGCGAGAGGTGATGCTGCGGCTTGCGGAATACGGGATTCAGCCAGACGAGGCTATGACCGTTTACAAGGCGCTGGGACAGGACGCGCCAGAAATGCTTTATGAAAATCCGTTTGTTTTGTGCACTGGACAAATGGATTTTTCTTTTGAGCGTGTCGACGCGATAGCGTCTGCTCTGGAAAAACCCACCGATGCGCCGGGCCGGCTGAAAGCGGGGATTTTGCACATACTCAGGCACAATCTTTCAAATGGACATACCTGTTTGCCAAAAAACAAGCTTGTAATGACCGCAGTGAGCCTTTTGGAAATATCAAAAGAGGAAGCGGAAAGCCGTGTTAGCCTGCTTGTGTCGGATGAGGAAATTATTGCAAAGGGTGAGGGCGATACCGCGCTTTTGTTTTTGCCGGAGCTTTACAAGGCAGAGAGCTATTGCGCGGCGCGGCTGCGTATCATGCTAGATGTTCCTCCCACAGGCTTTCATATAGAAGAGGGGGAAATACGCAGCATTGAGGAGGAAACCGGCGTACGCTACGCGCGGCAGCAGCTCGAGGCTGTCTCCGCCGCTATGGAGCAGGGAATTCTGATTCTCACAGGAGGGCCGGGTACAGGCAAGACCACGACCCTCAACGCAATTATAAAAACAATGCAGCGGCGGGATTTTGACATCGCGCTTGCGGCGCCCACCGGCCGGGCGGCCAAACGCATGAGTGAGCTCACCGGCATGGAGGCGAAAACGCTGCACCGTCTTTTGGAAGCGGAATGGTCGGGGGAACGGATGACGGTTTTTGGCAGATGCGAGCGAAATCCGCTTTCGTGCGATATTATTATTGTGGACGAGCTGTCTATGGTGGACGCGCTTTTGTTTGAGGCGCTGCTGAGGGCTATGCCACTTGGCTGCCGGCTGATTATGGTCGGTGATTCAGACCAGCTGCCGTCGGTCGGCGCGGGCAACGTTTTGGCAGATCTTATTGACTCGGGGATTTTGCCGGTCGTAAAGCTTAAAGAGATATTCAGGCAGGCGATGAGCAGCCTGATTGTGACCAACGCCCATAGAATTGTAGCGGGGGAGCAGCCCGAGCTTTCGGCAAAGGACGGCGACTTTTTTATGCTTGAGCGCTTTGGTCCATCGGCCGCCGCCGAGACGGTGACCGAGCTGTGTCTGGAACGTCTGCCGGGAGCTTATGGATTTTCGCCGCTCACAGATATCCAGATTCTCTGCCCGTCCAAAAAAAGGGAGACGGGTACGGCAAACCTTAACAGCCGTATGCAGTCGCTGCTCAATCCGCCGGATACAAAAAAAAGGCAGGTGAGCCGGCTTGGATATATCCTGCGCGAGGGGGATAAGGTCATGCAGATGAAAAACAACTACGACGTATATTGGGAAAAAGCGGACGGAACCAGCGGGAGCGGCGTATTTAACGGGGATGTGGGAATCCTTGCGAAGATTGATCCGCGCCAGGGTACGCTTTCGGTGCGCTTTGACGACCGGACGGCGCTGTACGGCGAAGAGGAAAGCGAGGAGCTGGAGCTTGCTTACGCGATGACCGTACACAAAAGCCAAGGGAGTGAATTCGAGTGCGTAATCATACCGGCGCTGGATATTCCGGAGCAGCTTTGCTACCGCAATTTGCTGTATACGGGCGTCACAAGAGCAAAACGGCTGCTTGTTATGGTTGGCAGCAGGCAGACGGTTTTTCATATGGTCAATAACAACCGGCGGTCAAGGCGTTATACGGCGCTGAGACTGCTTATGGAGGCATGAGTGGTGGCAAGCCTTATCAAACTGCTTTTCCCAGCAAGATGCGCCTGCTGCGGAGCCGTCGCGGGCGGCTCGGACGTGTGTGTGCGCTGCAAGGAAAAAATCACCTATATAAATCCGCCGGTTTGTGAGTTATGCGGAAGCGAGCTTAAACGATGCGGCTGTAAAAACAGGAAGTATGCTTTTGACAGGGCGGTTTCGGCGATGGTCTATGAGGGCGCTGTGAGAAACGGGATAAGACGCTTTAAATTTGAGGGAAAAGTCGCCGCGGGCAGATTTTTCGCGGACGAGATGCTGCGTGTTATTTCCCGGGAATACGGCGACGTAAAATTCGGGCTGCTCTTGGCGGTGCCCATGTCAAAGCTCAGCCTGAAACGGCGGGGATATAACCACTGCGATATTTTATGCGGACATATATCGAAAAAAACAGGAATTGAGTTTGACCGACGCGCGCTTACGAAGCTCAGGGAAAGCCGTCAGCAGCACACTCTTAGCTGGAGGGAGCGAATGACCAATCTAAGCGGCGTATTTAGAGCCGATTCTAAAAAAGTCGCGGGGAAAACCGTTTTGCTGGCGGATGACATAATGACGACCGGTGCGACACTCAGCGAATGCGCAAGGGCGATTAAAAACGCCGGAGCTAAAGAGGTCTTTTGTGTTTCGGCGGCAATGACGGAGCTTAATAGGATTAATTAATCATTCGTTTACTTGTAATTTTGTCGATTTTTTTATATAATAAAAAGTGTATTGATTATTGAGTGGTGAAAAAATGCTTACCAATATTGGAATAGATTTGGGCACGGCGAATACGATTATCTGTTCTGGACAAAAAATCATGCTTAACGAGCCGTCGGTGGTTTCGCTTGAGACCGCGACCGGCAAGCCGGTCAAATACGGAAAGGAAGCCTATAAAACCATAGGCCGCTCACCTGACCGTATAACGCCGGTATGTCCCATTGAACGCGGAGTAATCGCCAATTACGAAATAACCGAATATATGCTTGAGCATTTTATGCGCACCGTATGCGGGGGAAAGATGCTAAAGCCCCGCGTAATGATTTCCATGCCGAGCGGCATCACTGCGGTGCAGCAGCGCTCGATCGTCGACGCGGCGACCAACGCGGGAGCCAGAAACGTCTGTCTTATAGAAGGGCCGGTGGCGGCAGCAATAGGCATAGGGATAGATTTTTCAAAACCGCACGGCACCATAATCGTGGATGTCGGCGCGGGCACAACCGACGTGGCCGTTTTGTCAATGGGAGGTTTGGCGCAGTGCGATTCGCTGAGAGTAGCCAGCCTGGATTTTGACGATGCGATCGCCCGTTATGTGAGAAAGCATTTTAACGTTTTAATCGGGCAAAAAACCGCGTCCGAAATCAAGACAAAAATCGGATGCGTGGTCTACCGTTCGGTCGAGGTGGCTATGGTCGCGAAGGGGCGCAACCTGCTGACTGGGTTGCCGCAGCTTTTTGAGATCACCTCCAACCAGGTGTGCGACGCGATGAACGACGTTTCATATTCGATTTGCAGGGAGGTACAGTCGGTGCTGGAAAAGACGCCGCCTGAGCTGATAGCGGATATTTCGGGGNNTCGGGGGACGGCATCTATCTGTCTGGCGGCGGCGCTCTCATAAGGGGAATGCCAGAGCTTATGGGGCGGTATACCGGATTAAAGGTCAATCTGGTGGATGAACCGACCACCTGCGTGGTCAAGGGAACAGGTAAGGCACTTAAAAATCTTGACCTGCTCAAAAACGGCGACTATCAGTTCCGCACATTGCACGATCTTGTCATCGAATGAGTTTTATGGAAGGATTCAAATGAAATTGAAAAATCGGATGATTGCGCTTATATTGTCGCTTGTTATGACATTGCTCATGTCGTCGTGCACAATGGTGGGTAAATCTCCCGACCAGCTGATCCGGCCGCCGAGGCCTACGGGCGAATACGCCGGGATACAGCGTGCGCTTGAGGAGGTCGCGGAAGATTTTACGCTGAAATATCCCGAAACGGGGGACTACCGCTCGGCGTTTATCGAACGGGATTTGGACGGCGACGGCAAAAAAGAGTTTATTGCGTTTTATGTCAGCGACACGACGAACGAATACCACATAAACATGATAAAAAAAGAAGAAGACAACTGGAAATCGGTTGGAGACCTGATTGTCGGCGCGGATGAGGATATTGCCATAAGCAGAATAGAACGGGTGGATTTCTGCGATCTTGACCGCGACGGAGTGGACGAGATAATCACCGGCTGGAGCTCGGTAAGCCGCAGCGGAAAGCAGATGTATATCTACAAATTCGAGGACGCCCGCTTTGTGCTCAAACGCCCTGAAACTTACACCGAATACGCGGTGGTCAGCATATCGCCCGACGGCGGAGAGGATTTGTTGCTGCTGCACCTTAATGAGGCGGCAAAAAGTTCATCGGCCAGTATTATCAGGCTTGACGGCGACAAGACGGTCAGTATCGGCAACGCCGTTCTGGACGGAAACGTGACCGAATATGTGAAGATTACGGCGGGAAATGTCGCGCCGGGCCTCAGGGGCGTATTTATTGATTCTATGAAGGGCTCAAGCGTTATGATAACCGAGCTTTTATATTTTGGCAGCGAGGGCGGGCTTACAAATCCGTTTTACGACATGAGCAATAGCGAGACTTGGCTCACCATGAGAGAAGCGGCTTATGCCTGCCGCGATATCAATGGGGACGGGATTATAGAAATACCCACCCTGGAGCCTCTGCGCGGCTACGCCGACCTGCCGCCCGGCGAGCGGCAGTATTATACTCACTGGAATCAGTTTGGTGCCCAGGCCTATGACGGAAAGGATATTTTGACCGTAAAGCTGGACGTGGTGCTGAGCACATATATGAATTATACCGACGGCTATTATTTTGTGATCCCAGAGCAGTGGCTGCATAATAATATAACGGTTGAGGCGGACGTCGCCAACCGTATGCGTGTTTTCTATGAATGGCGCGACGGAAAATTCGCGGACGAGCTTGTGAGTATACAGGCCGTGGTAAAAAGCGCCGCGCAGGAGCAAAGCAACGCGCTGAATATTAAGCTGGGTGAGCAGCTTAGCAACGGGCAGATTTATTACGCGGCGCTGGGGAACCCCTCAAACCGGGAACTGCAAATCACCTCCGCGCAGCTGCTTGAATCGTTTCACATGCTTTTATAGCCGGCCAACTTTAAAACTGCTTCAAAATTTGTGAGGATTTTTTTCTCGCGAGGAAAAAGCACAGTAATATAAGGCATATTACGAGCATTTTTGACATGGCGAGAGCGGGAAAAGACCGTAAAGATGGAACAGTTTTGAGGTTGACCGACTATATAGCCGGCGGTTTCGGCATCTGTTGCGAAAGAGAGGATTTTTGATATGAAGAAGATATTGGTAGTCGAAGATGAGGACGCGATAAGAGAATTTGTCATCATCAATTTAAACCGGTCGGGCTATGAAACTGTCGAGGCTGTTACCGGGGAGGACGCTCTGAGGATATATGACGAGCAAAACGGCAATTTTCAACTGGCCATTTTAGATATTATGCTGCCGGGGATAGACGGATTTGCCGTGTGCAAAGAGTTGCGCAAAAAAAGCGGTACGCTGGGCATTATCATGCTTACGGCGAGAACGCAGGAGATGGATAAGGTCAACGGCCTTATGTTGGGTGCGGATGATTATATAACAAAGCCCTTCAGCCCGTCCGAACTGGTGGCAAGAATCGATTCTCTGGTCAGAAGGGTCGAAATGAACACTTCGGCGAACGACAACAATAAAAAGCGTGAGGAGATCAGGCTTTCGGATTTTGTGCTGGATATTAGAAAGCGTACGCTCTGTAAAAGCGGGAAAAATATTGAACTGACACAGGTGGAGTTTCAAATTATAGAGTATTTTTTCACCCATCCGGACATGGCGCTTGACCGCACCGATATCCTAAACAGGGTATGGGGAGAGGATTATTTTGGTGAGGAAAAAATTGTCGATGTGAATATCCGCCGGCTGCGCATGAAAATTGAGGACGATCCCTCGGAGCCGAGGCATCTGATGACGGTTTGGGGCGTCGGCTATAAATGGGCGACCGAGCAGGGCAAATGATATTACTCTGGTACTTAAAAGCCGGAAAATTGAGGTACAAATTTGCCGGAAGAATAACTACAAGCGCGAAGATATAGGCGGTGATATGAATGCGGGTAAAGGGGATAACAAAACGCTGGATTTTTAACGTGCTTGGACTGCTCATAGGCGTGGTTCTGGCGGTTGAGCTGGCGTTCGGTTTTTTTGTTTATAACACCTATTATGAGTCGGCCAAAAGCGCGGTTTATCAAAAAAGCATTCAGTCGGGCAACTATTCCGAGCTTATAAGCGCAAGCGATGCCGATTATGGAATACGCGCGCTCAATTTTGTAGAAAACTTTCAGTACAAAGAGGAGATAGAGGTACATGTCTTAGATAAAAGCGGAAAAGTTATTGTAACCTCCAGCGGCTTTACTCCCACCGAACAGGAAATGCCGGACTATTCCGCGGCGCAGTCGGCCGAAAACCGGCGCGGGGAATGGATGGGAAGAAATTCCGCCGGAGAAAAGGTTTTTACCTTTACCCTGATTTTGGCGAACAGTCCGAACGGGGGACAGAGCATGGGTGCGGTGAGGTATCTGATCTCAATGGAAAAGGTAGACCAGCAGATTCTCATAAATATCTTGATACTGCTGGCGGTCGGTGTGGCCATTTTGTTTTTTTCGTTTATATCCGGCATTTATTTTATCAGCTCTATAGTAAAGCCGATACGTGCGGTAAGCGCGACCGCGAGGAAAATAGCTTTAGGGAATTTTGACTCCCGTATTGAGGTGAATGAAACCGACGAGATAGGGGAACTGTGTGATACCATTAACTACATGGCGTCGGAGCTGAACGCGGCGGAAAACATGAAAAATGAGTTTATCTCATCGGTTTCTCATGAACTGCGCACGCCTTTGACCGCCATAAAGGGCTGGAGCGAAACAGTGGTTTCGGCGGCCGAGCAGGATCCTGAAATCATGAAAAAGGGCCTTAGGGTCATAACCGACGAAGCGGAGAGGCTGTCCGGGCTGGTGGAGGAGCTTTTGGATTTTTCCCGCATGCAGTCCGGACGCATGAGCTTTCGCATGGAGCGCACCGATATTTTGGCCGAGCTTGGCGAGGCGGTATATATGTATGAAGCGGCGGCCAAAAGAGCGGGGATCGAGCTGTTTTATGAGGAGCCAGCCACTATGCCGCCGGTAATAGGGGACGGAAACCGGCTCAAGCAGGTATTTATAAACGTGTTGGATAACGCAGTAAAGTACACTGAAAAAGGCGGCAAAGTCATAGTAAAGGCGGAATTTCAGGAAAACTGCATTGTCACCGAGATAAGCGACACCGGCTGCGGTATTCCCGAACGTGATTTGGGCAGGGTTAAGGAAAAGTTCTATAAGGCCAATAAGATGGTCAGAGGCTCGGGTATCGGGCTTGCGGTGGCGGAGGAAATAGTTAAAAAGCACGGCGGACTTTTGCTTATAGAAAGCAAGCTGAATGTGGGTACAAATGTCAAAATCGTATTGCCGGTCGAGACCGACAATCTGAGCGAACANNCCCGCATGCCGGTATACGGCGGATTGGAGATTATTATGGCAAAAAAAGCTGACACAAAAAAAACAAGCATCGGCGGGCAGGCACTTATTGAGGGGATTATGATGCGCGGCCCGAAGAAAACCCTGCTTGCGGTTCGTACGCCGGAGGGTACTATCACCACAGAGCAGCTGCATGAAAAGCGCCTTAAAGACAAATTCCCTTTTTTGGGATGGCCCGTTTTACGCGGAATCGTAAATTTTGCGGAATCGATGAAGCTTGGCTACAGGGCGCTGATGAAATCTGCGGAGCTTGCGGGTTTCGATGAAGAAGACGTAGAAAAAACAAAAAGTAAAAAAGCAAAGAACTCTCACGCGGATACGACTGAGAATATGGCTTCCGAAAATGTGGTGGCAGAAGCCCCGCGGCAGGATGGCGGCGCGCATGAGCTTTCAGGGTTCGCGGAGCGGCATAATGTTATAGAGCCGGAATATACGGCGCAGGCGGAGCCGTCTGACAGCCGGCAAGCGGCGCAGGAACAAACCGCCCCAGCGTCTGAATCCGGAAAAAAGAAAGAGGAAAACTCCGCTTTTTGGGGAGTAATTATGGCGGTTTCGAGTGTTTTGGGGGTCGCTTTAGCCGTCTTTTTGTTTTTGTATATGCCAGCGTTTTTGTTTGACCTGATAAACAGCGGGACAAGAGGGGCGGTTACCGCTTGGCGTCCCGTGATAGAGGGAGTTATGAAAATAGCGCTGTTTGTCGGATATTTATCGGTGGTCACCATGATGCGGGATATAAAGCGGATGTTCCAATATCACGGTGCCGAGCACAAGGCGATTTTCTGCTACGAGTCGGGCAAAGAGCTTACGGTGGAAAATGTGCGGGGCTTTAAGCGTTTTCATCCGCGCTGCGGAACTTCTTTCATGATTCTCATGCTGCTGGTGAGCATTGTCGTGGCGGCGGTGATACTGCACTTTTTTCCGCTGCTTAAAGATCTCAGGATTTTATGGGTGTTTATTAAGCTGGTGGTAATTATGCCGCTTACCTGCGCTTTGGGATATGAGCTGCTGCGCGTCTGCGGCCGGCATGAAAATATTTTAACGAAAATAGTGTCGGCGCCGGGGATG
>DOZQ01000235.1:0-15796 GCA_003517915.1 Oscillospiraceae bacterium
TAGGCAAGAATGAGATGAATGCCCATCGTAATTATGGTATAATAAAAACATGAATAATGCTGTTTGTTATACGGAACGCTTATAATCATATATCCAAAAAACGTAAAAGAAATATAGCGCATTATAGCCGAAAATGAAAGGGGGATTCCGGATGCTGCGTTTTGTCATCGGCCGGGCGGGCAGCGGAAAAACCGAATTTATACTGGAGGAAATCTCCCGTAAAATCAGGGATAACGCCGCCGGGATGCTGCTTATTGTCCCGGAGCAATATTCGTTTGAAAGCGAGCGGGCACTCTTGCGGCGAACCGGCGTTTCGGACGCCGCTAAAGCCGAGGTGCTCAGTTTCAGCCGCCTTTGCGACAGGGTGTTCAGCGAGGCGGGAGGTATAGCCGGAAACCGCCTTGACGACGGCACCCGTGTCCTTTTGATGGCACGCGTACTTAGAGATTTGCAAAAGGGGCTGACAATCTATAAAAAACAGGCGGCAAAGCCGGATTTTGCCGCGGCGCTGCTAAAGCTGTTATCTGAACTTAAGCAAAACGCCGTGACGCCGGAAATCCTGCTTAAAACGGCGGATGGAATTCGGGACGACCGGCTGCAAAACAAACTCACTGAGCTTTCATACATATTCGCCGCCTATGAAAAATTAGCAGCCGAGCGCTACTGCGACCCGCAGGAGGATTTGACCCGCCTACGCGGCGCCCTTCTCGGTTATCCTTTTTTTGAGGGCAAGCAGGTGTATATCGATTCGTTCAAGGGCTTTACCGGGCAGCAAGCGGAAATCCTTTCAGTGATTTTGCGTCAGGCCGAGGACGTGACTGTCGCCCTTTGCTGTGACGGGCTACAGGACAACGAACAGGGGCTCGGGCTGTTTTCGGGCGTAAAAGAGGCAGCGGCGGAGCTTATAGACAGGGCGAAGCGCGAGGGTCAAAAAATTGCTTCGCCGGTGGTTCTTACGCATAACCACAGATTTAAATCCTTAGCGCTTGCCGCACTTGCGGCGGGGTTGTTTGCTCCCGACGCGGAAATATATGAAAAAGAAGCCAGGGAGGTCACTGTCTGCGCGGCGCAGACCGCCTATGACGAATGTGATTTTACCGCCCGGACAATCAAACAGCTTGTGCGCGAACAGGGATACCGCTACAAAGAAATCGCGGTTATCGCAAGGGATTTAACTCCTTATGCGCGTCTTATAAAAGCGGCGTTCGAGCGCTATAACATACCGGTACATATGGATGAACGCGTCCCGGCGGAAACCCTTGCGCTTAGTCATTTGGTTTTAGCCGCGCTACGCGCCGTTTTATCCGGCTACAAAACCGACGAGCTGCTGTCCTACATGAAATCCGAGCTTTTGGATATAGGCTTTATCGAGACCGCCAGGCTGGAGGAATATGTGTTTTTGTGGGATATAAAGGGCAAACGGTGGCTTTCTCCCTTCACCGCGAACCCCGCCGGTATAGGCGCTCAGATGGATGACGCGGGGCGGGAACGCCTTATGGAGCTTAATAATACCAGAGAAAAGCTCTTGTCTCCCCTTTTGCGTTTGGAGCGCGGCATTGAAACTACCGCGCAGTCGATTTCGGCGGCGCTTTACTCCTTTCTTGAGGACATAGGCGCGACGGAAATGACACGTCTGTTTGCCGAAAAGCTTCGCGCGGGAGGAGAAACCGAGCTGAGTGAGCTTCAACTCCGCTGCTGGGACGTATTAATGCGCTCTCTGAACAGCATGGCGGTCACGCTGCAGGGCGCACAGACCGATCTGCGTGAATATACCGCGCTGTTCCAGATGCTTATCGCGTCGCAGGATATGGGCAGCATCCCGCGTGGACTGGACGAAGCCGAGGTCGGCGCGGCCGGGCTTATGCGCCCGGGAACTGTCAGGGCGGTGTTTGTTTTGGGTACGAACGAGGGGGAATTTCCTGCGGCGCCGGAGCCGGGCGGCATACTCAGCGGAAAAGACCGCGAGCGGCTCATAGAGCAGGGGCTAAAACTCAACGACCGCGCCCGGCGCGAAGCCGTGGACGAAAGTTTTTTGGCTTACGGTGCGCTTACCGCGGCGTCTGAACGGCTGTATGTAAGCTATAAGCGCTCCGACCTTTCCGGCGCGGTAAAAGAGCCATCGGTTATAATATCACAACTAAAAGAGATTTTGCCGAAATGCACCCTACGGGATGAAGCCGACTGCGGCATAGAATCCGCCGAAGCCCCCGAACCGGCATTTGCCCTTGCGGCTAAGCAGTGGAATTCCGGTACGGCACTCTCGGCAGCGCTAAAGAGTTATTTTTTAAGTCATCCTGATTTTGCCGGCCGCGCAGCGGCGCTCGAAAGCTTGACCGATACGCGACCGACGTCGATTTCAGCTCAAACAGCCGGACGGCTGTTTGGCCGCCGACTGAGTGTTTCGGCGGCTCAGGCCGAAAGCTATTACCGGTGCCCTTTCAGCTATTTCATGAAATACGGCCTTGGTGCCAAACCCCGCAGGGCGGCAAAAATAGATATGATGCAGCGGGGCAGCATGATGCACCACGTGCTGGAGCGTATGGTGACGCGGCACGGCGGGAAGGGCTTGGCCGGGCTTGATCCAGAGACGGCGTCGCGGGAAATAAGACTATGCCTTGACGAATATGTGAAAAGCGCGCTTGCCGGAATAGAGGACGAATCGGGCCGAATCGCCTATTACGTTAGCCGTATCGCACTGCATCTCGACGATCTTATCGCTTATATCGGTGAGGATTTCGGCGAAAATCTATTTGAGCCGGCACTGTGCGAGGCAGAGATAGGGGAGAGCGGAAAAATCCCGCCGCTGACACTTAAGTTACCGGATGGCGGAAGCATCAGTGTCAAAGGAAGAATCGACCGGGCGGACACCTATGAAAAGGATAGCGTTACCTACATAAGGGTAATCGATTACAAAAACCGAGGGAAAAGCTTTTCTTTGGCGGATGTGCTTTATGGCCAGAATTTGCAGATGCTGCTTTATCTTTTCACCCTGTGCGAAAACGGAAGCCGCCTGTTTGGCGGCAATCCGGTTCCGGCGGGGGTCATATATCTGCCGTCGAGCCGGGTGATTCTGGATGGCAGACAAGCCGAATCTGAAGGAATGCGCAAAAAGAAGCTCAGCGGGCTGATTTTGGATAGTACCGAGGCAGTAGACGCGATGGAGCGGCACGCACTTGGGATTTTCACCCCGCTCACTTTCACAAAATCCGGCGGGGTGGACAAGCGCTCGCCGCTCACCGGTCCTCACGGATTTGATGTGATAAAAAGACACATCGAAAGGCTTCTTTTAAATATGGGCACGCAGCTGCACGGCGGTAAAATTCCCGTCTCCCCCACCGACGGGAACAGCCTCCCCGCCTGCGCTTTCTGTGACTACGCGGCAGGCTGTCTGCGGGACTGCGAGCGGGAAACGCCAAAGGTTCCCGCTCTTAAATTAACCGACGCCCTTCAAAGAATGGAGGTGGAGCGGGATGGCGGTTAAACTTACCGAAAAACAAAAGGACGCCGTTGCGGCGAAGGGCTCCGTTCTGGTTTCAGCCGCAGCGGGTTCGGGCAAGACCGCCGTGCTGGTTGAGCGGGTCATCTCGATGCTGCTGGATGAGATACATCCCGTCAGAGCCGACCACTTGCTCATTGTCACCTTCACAAAGGCGGCGGCGTCCGAAATGCGGGTGCGAATAGCGGCCCGCCTGAATGAGGAAATAAAAAAACAGCTTAATAACCTATGGCTGCAAAAACAGCGTATTTGGCTGTCTTCAGCGGCTATCGGCACAATGGATTCGTTTTGTATGGAGCTTGTAAGGGAGCATTTTGAAAAGCTCGATCTCCCGATGGATTTTAAGGCGGCGGACGAACAGATGCTCACGCAGTTAAAACAGACCGCGCTGACCCAGACGCTTGAGCGCTGTTACGCGAAGGGCGACCGGGAATTTTTCGAGCTTATCGAGCTGATGGGGGCGGACGATGCCGACCGGAATTTCACCGAAGCCGCGCTGGAGCTTTATGATTATATGCGCTCGCTCCCCTACCCCGCCGAGTATGCCGAACATGTAATAAAGCTGTATGAGACCGAAAATCCGGCGGATTCGGTCTGGGGGGAGACCGTTTACGACACCTTCGAGACCGAGCTGCCGAGCATGATAAACTCGCTCACCGCCGCCGTGCGGGATATGGAAAGTGACCAGGTGCTGAGCGAAAAATATATCCCGGCGTTCGCGGATGATATAGCCGCGCTCGAAGAGCTTTTGTCTTTAACCGAAAAAAAGGATTGGGACGCGCTTTATATCCGGCTGAGGGCACTTAATTTCGCGCCTTTAGGGGCTGCCGGAAAAACCGAAAATCCGGATCTTAAAGAGCAGATGACAGAACTTCGCGGTACGGTAAAAAAACAAGCCACCGCACTTGCGGGGCTGGTTCCCGCCTCTCTGAGTGAGCTTAAGGAGGAACAGGCGCGCCTGCGTCCGGGAATAAAAGCGCTGTTTAAGTTTGTCGGGGATTTTACAAAGGAGCTTTCGGCTTTGAAGCTGGAAAAACGGCTGATGGATTTCGCCGATATAGAATACGCGGCGCTGAGCTTACTGGTTGAGCGCCTGGACGGGATATCCCGCCCGACAGCCGTCGCTAAGGAACTGCACGCGCGGTATGACGAGGTTTTGGTGGACGAATATCAGGACACCAACGAGCTGCAGAATTCTATTTTTGAAGCGCTGTCCGACTGTGGGCGCAAGCTGTTTTTAGTGGGAGACGTAAAGCAGAGCATTTACCGTTTCCGCCAGGCAAATCCCGCGCTGTTTATAGGCCGCCGCAGGCTGTATCCTGAATATGACAGAAACCGGCCATCCTCGCCATCTTGTATTGTGCTGGGAGATAATTTCCGCAGCAGGGCGGATATATGTCACGCCGTCAACTTTTTTTTCACCATGCTGATGACCGAACAAAGCGGGGAAATGCGCTATACGCGGGAGGAAGCCCTGTCGCCGAAAGGGGATTTTCCGCCGCTTCCCTCCCCTTGTGTCTCGATTAAAATCGCAGACCGGCAAAGCAGTGACGAAAGCGGCGCGGCTTTGGAGGCCAGGAATATTGCCCGCTATATTCTTAAAACCATGTCGGAGGGGCCTGTCATCACCGACCGGGAGCAAAAAACGCTCCGTCCCGCCCGCTGGCGGGATTTCACGATACTTATGCGCTCGGGCACCAAAATGCGGCAGTTTCAAAAAGAGCTCAAAGCCGCCGGTATTCCGGCCTGGGTCAGCCTAAAGGACGGATTTTTGCGGGCGCAGGAGGTAACGGCGGTGCTGTCGCTTTTGCAGAGCATAGACAATCCATTGCATGACATCCCGCTTATCGGCGTGATGCGTTCGCCGCTGTTCGGTTTTTGTGAGGAAGAGTTGGCCGAAATCCGGCTGGGTGCGCTCGGGGTTCCGTTTTATCTCGCGGTGAGCGCCGCGGCTGAATCCGGTAATGATAAATGCGGCAGGTTTACCGCTTTTTTAAGCCGGTTCAGGCAGCTTGCCGCAACAATTACCGCCGACAGCCTGATAGGAAAGATCTATGATGAGACCGGATATCTCTCGCTCGTACAGGCTATGGACGAGGGGCCTCAGCGCCGCGCTAATCTGCTTATGCTGCAAAGCTACGCCGAAAAAAGCGGCTACGCGGGTGAAAACCGCTTGGGGGGATTTTTGCGATACATAGCCCGGCTTAAAGAAAGCGGCAAGGATCTTGACGCCGCGTCGGCCATGTCCGAATCGGATGACGTCGTACGAATTATGACAATCCACCGTTCAAAGGGACTTCAGTTTCCGGTGTGCATCGTTGCTAATCTCAGCGCGGAATTCAGCCGTGAGGAAACCAGAGGGCCGTTTTTGATCAGTGAGAAATTAGGGGTCGGCCTGACACTGCAGGATGACCAACTCCGCAGGAAATATCCGACGTTGCAAAGGCTTGCTATTGCCCGGGAAAAGAGGCTGAAAAGCATCTCGGAGGAGCTGAGGGTTCTCTATGTGGCGATGACCCGCGCGCAGGACAGGCTAATGCTGAGCCTGTGCGAAAAAACTCCCGGCAAAATTTTAGGCAAGCTTGCAAGGCGGCTCGAAAGCGAGACCTTTTCCGGTATAGATGACGCTATAGAGCCGTCCGCAGTGCTTTCGGCGCAGGGCTACGGCGAATGGATTCTTTCGTGCGCCCTGCTGCACCCCTGCGGGAAAATACTTAGGGAAAATTCGGGCGTTTCGCTGACACCAGCGCACGCACAAGGAATGCTGGATATTGAGGTAGTTCCGGCCAGAGAACTGCCGGCGGCTGAAATCCGTGAAAAAGCGGACGAACCAGAGCCGGACGAAACTCTGCTGAGTGAAATCGACCAGCGGCTTAATTACCGCTACGCCTATGAGGATTTAATCGGAATCGCGTCAAAGCAGACCGCGACCGAAATAGCTGCGGCTTCCAGACGGGAATATAGCTGTACCTCCCGTCCGGCGTTTCTCACAAAAGCGGGTCTGACCCCCGCCGAGCGCGGTACTGCGCTGCATCAGTTTATGCAGTTCTCCGATTATTCCGCCGCCGCCGAAAATCCTGAAAAGGAGCTGCGGCGGCTGACAAGCTCGCGCTTCATCACCGAGGAACAGGCGGCGGGGATCGACCTTTCTGCAGTCGAAAGTTTTTTTGCGGGTTCGCTTTATAAAAGGATTAAAGCCGCGCGGCGAATCGCCAGAGAGCATCGGTTTATGGTGGAGCTTGCCGCCGGGGAGATTTATCCTTCATTGACCGAGTTGGCGGCAAGTGAAAAAATCGTAGTTCAGGGAATTGTGGATCTGCTGATCTTTGAGCCGGACGGTATTGTCATCGCGGACTATAAAACCGACCGTGTCAGTTCGGCGCAGACGCTTAAAGAGTATTACGCGCCGCAGCTCGAGGTGTATGCAAGGGCGCTCGGGCAGTCGGCAGGCTCGGTCAAGGAATGCCTGCTCTACTCCTTTTCGCTGAACGAATGTGTGGAAGTGCCGCTTTTTGACAAATAATATTTACTTTAGAACAAACATTTGATACAATAGGGTCAGAAAACAATGGGAGGGAAATGTAAGCATGAATCAGCAGTCCCTCTTTGACGACCGCGCCGTGAATAATCCGCTCGCCAGCCGGCTGCGTCCGCAAACACTTGAGGAATATGTAGGGCAGCGTCAGCTTCTCGGCGAGGGAAAAGTTCTCAGACAGCTTATCGATCAGGATCAGGTCGCATCCATGATCTTCTGGGGCCCGCCAGGAGTAGGCAAGACGACTCTCGCCCGCATCATCGCCGGTAAAACCAAGGCGAATTTTATCGATTTCAGCGCCGTTACCAGCGGGATCAAGGAAATCAAGGAGGTCATGAACCGCGCCGAGCAAAACCGGGTGATGGGAGACAAAACCATTCTGTTTATCGACGAGATACACCGGTTTAACAAGGCTCAGCAGGATGCCTTTCTGCCGTTTGTGGAAAAGGGCAGCATCATCCTTATAGGCGCGACTACCGAAAACCCTTCGTTTGAGATAAATTCGGCGCTGCTTTCCCGGTGCAAGGTGTTTGTTTTGCAGGCGCTTTCTCAGGAGGATCTCACCGCGCTTTTAAATCAGGCTCTGACCAACACCAGGGGCTTCGGCGGGCAAAAAATAGAGATTGATGAAGATTTGCTCGGGATGATAGCGGGTTTCGCGAACGGGGACGCCAGGGTCGCTCTGAATACCCTCGAGATGGTGGTGCTCAATGGGGACAGACAGGGCGACACGGTCACCGTAACAAAAGAGATTCTGGAGCAGTGCATAAACAAAAAATCATTGCTTTACGACAAAAACGGGGAAGAGCATTACAATATAATTTCCGCGCTGCATAAATCCATGCGCAATTCAGATGTTCAGGCCGCGATTTACTGGCTGGCCCGTATGCTGGAAGCCGGGGAAGATCCGCTTTATGTCGCCCGGCGCATCGTAAGGTTCGCAAGTGAGGATATAGGCATGGCGGACAGCACGGCGCTGCAAATCGCGGTGGCCGCCTATCAGGCCTGTCATTTTATCGGGATGCCGGAGTGCAGCGTACACCTCACCCACGCCGTGACATATCTCTCTATCGCGCCCAAATCCAACGCGCTCGACGCCGCGTATCTCGCGGCNNGAGCCGGTTCCGCTGCAAATAAGGAACGCTCCGACCAGACTTATGAAGGAGCTTAATTACGGCAAAGGATATAAATACGCACATGATTATGAGGAAAAGCTCACGGATATGCAGTGCCTGCCTGACTCACTGGCGGGCAGACAATACTATACGCCGGGGGTTCAAGGCCGCGAGGCCAAGGTAAAGCAGTGGATGGAAAGTCTTGAAGCCCGAAGAAAAGCCATATCCGATGAAAACCAGTCTAAAACATAAAGTCGGGAGGAAAGGTAAAATGATTATCAGTAAAGGGATTTTCGGAAAAACCTCCGCAGGGGAAACGGCGGAGCTTTACACACTGGACAGCGGCACGGGCATGAAGGTGGAGGTGAGCACGCTTGGGGGCGTTATCACCAAAATTTTGGTGCCGGACAAAAACGGCAAGGAAACCGACGTGGTGCTGGGCTATGATTCTCCTGTGGGGTATGAACAGGGCACCTGTTTTCTGGGCGCGTTGATAGGCCGGCACGCTAACCGCATCAAGGGCGGAAAAATATCGCTCGGCGGCCGGGAATACAATCTTTTCCGCAATGATGGGAACAACCATCTTCACGGTGGAAAAGCGGGCTTTGACCGTAAAATATGGTCGGCGCGCGTGACTGACGGCGCGCTTGTGCTTTCTTATATCAGCAAAGACGGAGAAGAGGGATATCCGGGGAATCTTATTGTGACCGTCTCCGTTTCCCTGTCGGAGGATCATACCCTGAGCTTTGATTACACCGCCGTGTGCGATCAGGATACGGTATGTAACCTGACCAACCACAGCTATTTTAATCTGGCGGGACACGCGAGCGGCTCTGTCACGGGGCAGTATATACAGATATTCGCGGATTATTATACTCCGGCGGACAAAGAATCACTGCCGACTGGAGAAATCGCCAGAGTTGAAGATACGCCAATGGATTTAAGGGCACCGGTGAAAATCGGCGAGCATATCGACGACGATTATTATCAGCTCAAGTTTGGCGGGGGCTACGATCACAACTGGATAATCGACGGAGTACCCGGAGAGCTGCGTAAAATGGCCTTCGCGTATGACGAGGGCACCGGTATATCCCTTACCGGATACACAACCATGCCGGGCATGCAGTTTTACAGCGGCAACTATTTAGGGGACGCCGGCACAGGCAAAGGCGGAACGCGCTATGACAAGCGCTGGGGCTTTTGTCTTGAAAGCCAGTATTATCCGAATTCTATGGCGATAGGACACTTCAAAAAACCAGTGCTTCGCGCAGGCGATATCTTTCGTGAAACTACATCTTATCGATTCGGCCTGATTTGAGGCCGGTAACTAATTGGATAAAAATATCGCAAAATTTGATCGCAGAGCCACTTGTTGCTACCCTTTTCTAAACGGTGAAGCAAAGCCTTGCCAAAATCCTGTCATGAGTATCTTGACGGCCGCCTTACAATCAGATTGTTGATTAACGATTAATTCACTTAAGACATTAAGATTTCTATATTTTTTATGTTTTGACGCAGCTGCGCATCGTCGGGAGAAAGCTCTAGCGCCTGTTTCGCGTAATTCAGCGCCATTTCAAACATGCCGAGCGCACTGCTCGCCAGCGAAGCAAGGTGGTAGGGTACATGCCCATAGGCAATTTCATTGCCCAAACCGCTGGAGATATCCGTTATTTCAAGCGCCTTGCACGCGCCAAACAACACCATGTGCCAGTCCATCAGCCTGTACGCCGTCAGCGCAAGCTCCACATATACGTCCCTGTGTTTGTTGTCTTCCGCAATCGCCCTAAAAAGCCAGCGACAAGCTTCGTCGATATGGCCGTCAAGCTCGGCGCATTTGGCTATAACGCACATGGCTTGGCAGCGGGATTCTTTCTCTACGGCTTTTGGGTGCCTTAAAAAACGCAGAAGCGCCTCTTTAGACTCCGCATACTTTTTATTGGCATGATAATCGAGCCCGAGACACATAAGCATCTCAATGTCATCGGGGTCTTCCTGCAATGCCAGCTTGGTCAGTTCAAGGTTAAAGGTTAAATGAACGTGGTTTTGTCAAATCCGGATAGTGGTTAAGCGTCAGCCCTTTAACGTCCACAATTTTTTCTCTGCCTGCACCTATATATGTCAAGTATTCATGATTCGCGCGCGACCATTTATACCCATGCCGGGAGTGTATCCGCGAATGATAAAAGTTTTGGTTGAGCGGCCTGCCGTCAGGCAGTATGACGTAGTTATACAGGTGTCTGACCCGCGTGGTGCCGGGTGTCCATGCATTTTCCAGCAAGGCGCGCCATCCGGGTGTCCAGACATCGTCAAGGTCTGTCGCCACACAGATATCAACATCGTCGGGCACATATGAAAGCGAGCGTTCACGCGCGGTATCCCAGCGCCATGGGTCGACTGCCTCAATATGTACATCCGCTCCATGGCTACGGAGAATCTCTGCGGTGTTATCGGTTGACCCGGTATCCATCACCACAATCAGGTCGGCCTCATTCATGGAATTTATCCAACGCTCGGCAAACTGTTCCTCGTTTTTGCACATGGCATATACGCAGATTTTATATCCAATCACGACGTTTACCTCCCCTTTAATATGTTAACAGCCCCCATTATAATCATTTCGCGTATATCATATATTCTATTGGGAACGGAATCCCGCCGTCTCTCGGATCGCCGTGATGGCGGAAGTATAATTCATACGCAGGGTTTAGCTGCTTGATAAGCGCCGGGATTTCCAACAGATGCTCAAGCGTGTGATATAAGCACACGGCAAGCTTCGGGCGGCTGCGCTCAATATGTTCACGGGCTCCCATAAGAGCAAGCATTTCGGCGCCTTCTATGTCCATTTTTATAAATGTAATATCCTCATCAATATCTTCATCCAGTGAGACGACCGGCGCGGGAAATGTCCCATCGCGCATGATGCTTGATGACGTCTCAAAGATATCCAAGCCCGCTGTTCCCGCTTTATCCGATACGCCTTTGTCACGAAATATTATGTTCGGATATTCTTTCAGATTTTCCCGCATCTTCTTAAATATATTGGGAACGATTTCATAAGCGTAAATACGTTTATACCCTTCACCGTACATGTCAATAAAACTCTTTATGCTGTCCCCGTCATAAGCGCCGCAGTCAACAAAAACCTCCCCCTTAGGCGCGGGAGGAAAAAGATCGAGGTCAAAATAACCCGGGAAAGTGTGCTCTATACCGTACCAGCGCAGATCCGGGGAAAACGTGAGCCAATGTTCAAGCATTTTAAGCAGCGAATATTTTGAGCGGTAGTCACAAAGTCCATTGTAAAGATCAAGCAAGCTGTCAGCATTTTCCCCGATATACCAATACATCGACCCAAAATATGACGCAAAAACAGGGTCATTCTTATCAAATTTTTTTATGCCGAACCAGCCCGCATAATATTGACGGAGCTCAGCATGATACCTCCCGTTCGTCTTCGCGCACTTCTCTGCGCCCGCTGCTGCCTGCTCCAATAATTCCGGGACGCTTTTTTCTGAGAATTCTCCGATCAGACGGGCAAAATCTTCGTCACATTTTAAACTCATATATCTTTCCTTTACGCTATTACTTGTTTCATACACTATACATTCATCATATGTACTATGCCGTGAAAAAGTACGCGTAACTTCAAAATACCCAACAGACGACACCCCGCAGTTTGCTGCGGGGTGTCGTCTGCTTTATAACAAGACCGTCCCAGAGGGGCGGGAAATTAACCTGAAATGATTATAGGATATCTTTACCTCGGAGCTTTTACATAGCGCCCTTAACAGCAATTACAAATTGTTTTACCGGCTCAATACTGTCACGCCCATATTTCTCAATAAGTTTTACAATGGCGCTACCTATGATTATCCCGTCTGACACATCCGCCATGTCCCTAGCCTGCCCCGGTGTGGATATCCCGAATCCGACCGCGCACGGAACCGGCGTAACTTTCTTCACCTCATTTATCATCTCCGCGACATTTGTGTTTAGCTCACTGCGTACACCCGTAACGCCGAGGGAGGATACGCAATAAATAAATCCCTTGGCGTTTTTAGCTATTATCTCAATTCTTTCCCGCGACGTCGGCGCAATCATGGATATTTGCGTAATCCCGTGCTTTTCGCACACCTCCGCCAATTCCGCTCTTTCTTCAAAAGGCAGGTCGGGAACAATAACCCCGTCTATTCCGCACTCGGCGCACCGGCTCATAAATTTTTCTTTCCCGTAAACAAATATAGGGTTTATGTAGGTCATGAAGAGCAGCGGAATATCAGTTTTCCCACGGACTCTTTTTACCATTTCAAACAGCTTATCCACCGTGCAGCCGTTTTTAAGCGCCCTTTCATCGGCTTGCTGAATAACTATCCCCTCCGCCACCGGATCGGAAAACGGGATTCCGATTTCAATAATGTCCGCGCCCGATTCCGCCATGGCAATAATCAACTTTTCGGTTGTTTCGATGTCAGGGTCACCGCCTGTTATAAACGCGACAAACGCTTTTTTGCCTTTAAATGCGTCAGAAATCCTATTCATGGATATTGACCCCCTTGTACCGGGCGATTGCGGCGACGTCCTTGTCGCCCCTGCCGGATAAATTTATGACAATGATTTGCTCCCTGCTCATAGCGGGAGCGATTTTTTTCGCGTGCGCCACCGCATGAGCGCTTTCCACCGCCGGTATTATCCCTTCGGTTCGGGAAAGATATTCAAAAGCTTCCACCGCCTCGGCGTCGGTGACCGGCACATATTCCGCCCGGCCGAGGTCGGCAAGCTGGGCGTGCTCAGGGCCGATGCCGGGATAATCAAGCCCCGCCGATATGGAGTAAACCGGCGCGATTTGACCGTATTCATCCTGACAGAAGTAAGACTTCATGCCGTGGAAAATCCCCACAGTGCCGTTGGCCATTGTCGCGGCGTTTTTGGGGTTATCCACCCCAAGCCCCGCCGCCTCACAGCCTATAAGCCGCACACCTGCGTCGCCGATAAAATCATAAAACGAGCCGATGGCATTGCTGCCGCCGCCCACACAGGCGATTACCGCGTCGGGCAGCCTGCCCTCCGCCGCCAGTATCTGCGCCTTGATCTCCTCCCCTATAATCTTTTGAAAATCCCGAACTATCATTGGGAAAGGATGCGGCCCCATTACCGAGCCTAATACATAATGGGTATCGTGAATGCGTTTTGTCCACTCGCGCATGGTTTCGTTCACGGCGTCCTTGAGCGTCATCGTTCCGCTTGTAACGGGATGAACCTCCGCGCCCAGCAGCTCCATGCGAAATACGTTGAGTGCCTGCCGGTCGGTGTCCTCCTTGCCCATAAATATTTCACACTGCATACCCATCAGCGCGGCGGCGGTAGCGGTGGCGACACCGTGCTGTCCCGCCCCGGTTTCGGCAATAATCCGGGTCTTACCCATTTTTTTCGCGAGCAAAACCTGCCCCAGCACATTGTTGATTTTATGGGAACCGGTATGGTTGAGATCCTCACGCTTCAAATAGATTTTCGCGCCGTCGAGATCATCCGTCATCTTTTCCGCGAAATATAAAAGCGAAGGACGCCCGGCATAATCTTTGAGCAGGGTGGACAGTTCCTTTTGAAACTCCGGGTCATTTTTATAACGCAGATAGGCCTGCTCAAGTTCCTGCACGGCATTCATCAAGGTTTCGGGGATATACTGGCCGCCATACTCCCCGAACCGTCCTTTTTTGTTACCCATTTCTGACTCTCCTTATAAATTCTCTGATTTTTACCGGGTCTTTTAATCCGTCTGTTTCCACTCCGCTGCTTATGTCAACGGCGAATGGTTTAAGAGAAATTGCTTTATCAATATTTTCAAGCGATACACCACCCGCAAGAAATATTTTTTGATGAATGTCTTTTGGAAAAAGTGACCAATCGAAGGTTTTTCCCGTGCCGCCTTTACCATTGTCAAGCAATATATATTCAGCCTTAATATTTGCAAGCTTAGACAGTTCTTCAGCGGATTTGACCTCTAAAGCCTTGATTATCTTTACCTTCCCCGTTTTTGATCGCAATTCCCTGATATAATCGCTATTTTCATCACCATGCAGTTGAATAACATCAATCGTATTTAAACGCACCATGCTTGCAATTGTGTCGATATTCGCATTAACAAAAACACCGACGGCCAAAATTCCCTTTTTTAGTTTGCATTTCATATGGTCGGCAAGACCGGGTGTGATATATCGCTTACTGCCTTTAACAAACACAAAACCTATATAATCCGGCATCTCTTTATTTACGGCGTCTATATCACAAAGGCGGGTCAGTCCGCAGATTTTAACCCTGACCATAACGCTCACCCCGCAGACGAATTATTTCCGCTTTTTTATCGGCGCTTCGCATTATACTTTCCCCGATAAGCGCCGCGTCCGCTCCGATTTCACGTAGCCTTTCGATATCGTCCGGCGAACTTATCCCGCTTTCGGAAACAAAAAGCACCTCTGGCGGAACCATGCTTCTCAGCCGCGCGCTCTGCTTAATGTCGACCTCGAAGGTTTTTAAATTTCGGTTGTTCACCCCAACGATTCGCGCGCCGGCACAAAGCGCCATATCTATCTCTTTTTCATCATGCGCTTCTACAAGGGCGGACAGCCCCAGGCTATGCGCAATATTTAAATATTCGGCAAGGGTTTCGCGGTCAAGCAAAGCGCAGATCAGCAAAACCGCGCCCGCACCAAGAGCCTTCGCCTCATAAATCATATAGCTGTCAACCGTAAAATCCTTGCGGAGCAAAGGCGTCTGCACGGTATCGGCTATTTCGCGCAAATAACGGTTGTCCCCTTTAAAATAATACGGCTCGGTTAAAACGGAAATCGCCACCACTCCCGCCGATTCATAATCCTTGGCGATTCCAAGGTAGGGAAAATCATCGGCAATAATCCCTTTGGATGGAGACGCTTTCTTAATTTCGCATATAAACGCGATGTCGTTTGTGCGCAGAGCCTTTTCAAATGGGAAATCACGGAGATTGTCCCGAGAGGCCATTTCCATAAGTTCTTCAATTGGCACTATTTCCTTTTGTTTTTCAATCCGTTCTCTTGTGTGCGCCGCTATTTTTTGCAGGATATTCAATTGCTTCACCTAACCTTCATTTGAACAGCGGATAAATTCATCCAGCTTCCCAATCGCTTTTCCGCTGTCAATAACATCGTTAGCGACTGCAACCGCCGCTTCTATGGTCTCATATTTCCCCGCGACAAACATTGCGGCGGCGGCGTTTAATACGGCGGAATCGCGCTTCGCGCCCCTCTCGCCACTCAAAACGGATTTTAAAATCTCGGCGTTTTCGGCGGGATTCCCTCCCCGCAAATCTTCTTTTTTGCACCGCTCAAATCCAAATTGCTCCGGCGTAATGGTATATGATCGCACCCAGCCGTCTTTTACCTCGCAGACAAAGGTCGCAGCGCTTAGTGATATTTCATCTAAGCCGTCCTCGCCGCAAACCACCATCGCGCTCTTAATGCCAAGATTGCACAGAACCTGCGCGAGCGGCTCGACCAGCTCACGGTCATATACGCCCATAAGCTCCATTTTAGCACCAGCGGGATTGGTAAGCGGCCCCAAGATATTAAACACCGTGCGTATAGCCAGCTCACGGCGTATGGGGGCGACATATTTCATGGC
>DOZQ01000235.1:15828-17305 GCA_003517915.1 Oscillospiraceae bacterium
CTCTTTTCGGGGGATATGTTTATATTTACGCCCAGCGCCTCCAACACGTCCGCCGCTCCGCACTTGCTCGACGCGCTTCGGTTGCCGTGCTTTGCCACAGGAACGCCCGCCGCCGCCGTAATAATAGCCGCCGCGGTAGATATATTGAATGTATTGGCATGGTCGCCGCCTGTGCCGACTATTTCCAGCGCGTCCACATCGTGAAGCAGGCGTATACAGTGCGCGCGCATGCCGAACGCGGAGGCGGCTATCTCGTCGGTGGTTTCCCCTTTCAGGCTAAGCGCCGTAAGATACGCGCTCATCTGAACGGGCGTCGCTTTGCCCGTCATAATTTCATGCATGACCGCCTCTGCGGTTTCGTAGCTTAAATCCTGTTTTTTTGACAGGGATAAAATCGCTTCTTTTATCATTTTAGTTACCTCCCAAAAAATTCTCAATAATTGTTCTGCCTTCGGGGGTGAGTATTGATTCGGGGTGGAACTGCACCCCGTAAACCGGATATTCTTTGTGTCGGACAGCCATTATTTCGTTATCCTCAGTCCACGCAGTGATTTTTAACACTTCGGGCAGGGTTTCTTCCAAACCCGCCAGAGAATGATATCTCGCCGCTCTTATTTTGCTCGGAAGACCCTTAAACAAATCGTCGCCTGTATCGACTGTAACCTCCGACGATTTGCCATGCATGAGGTTTTTAGCATAAGATACGGTGCCGCCAAAGGCCTCAAATATCGCCTGATGGCCAAGGCATATACCCAAAATCGGGAATTCCGCGTAAAGTCTTTTTATCATCTCTATACATTTCCCCGCGTCGGACGGTCTGCCCGGGCCCGGCGAAATTACGATATGGGCGGGATTTAAAGCCACAATCTCACCAACCGTTATACCGTCATTGCGCACAACCTTAATATCTGGGTCGACCGCTCCGATGAGCTGATAGAGATTATATGAAAAGCTGTCGTAATTATCGATTAAAAGCACCATCAGTAAAGTCCTCCCACCGCTTGCTCCAGCGCTATTTTCACAGCCTGGGATTTATTCATACATTCCTGATATTCAGATTCGGGATTGCTGTCAGCGACAATACCCGCGCCGCAGCGTATGAATACCTTTCCGTTTTTCTTATACGCGATGCGAATGGCGATGCAGGTATCCATATTACCCGTAAAATCAAGATAACCTATAGCGCCGCCGTAAATTCCGCGTTTGCTTTGCTCCAGTTCGTTTATAATCTGCATGGCGCGGATTTTCGGCGCCCCGGACAGCGTTCCGGCGGGAAGCACGGCGTTTATCGCGTCAAGACCGGTTTTGCCGTCACAGATATCCCCGCTCACGGTTGAGCCGATGTGCATGACGTGAGAAAAGCGAAGAACAGACATATATTTATCAACCGCGACCGTGCCGATTTTACTGATTCTGCCTAAATCGTTGCGCCCCAAATCGACCAGCATATTATGCTCGGCAAGCTCCTTTTCGTCCG
>DOZQ01000235.1:17416-17949 GCA_003517915.1 Oscillospiraceae bacterium
AACATATACGGCGACGGATTGAGCGTTCTCAGCACACGGTAACTATCGAACAGACTGCCCTCAAAATCAGCTTCAAAACGGTTGGATAACACAACCTGAAAAATATCACCTTCTTTAATATGCTTTTTCGCTGTCTCAACCATCTCGCGGTATTCATCTTTTGAAAACAGCGCTTTAAAATCGGATTTAAGCTCGGAGGGAACGTGGGCCGCTTCAGATCTTTTTTTAATCAGAGCTTTCATTTCATTAAGAATTTTAACTCCGCGCATGTATTCCGCTTCAAGGTTTTCTGTGCGGATATTCACGATTAAAACAATTTTCTGTTTGTAATGGTCAAAAGCGATGACCTTGTCAAAAAGCATCAAATCCACATCCTGAAAATGCTCCTTGTCACCGGCGTTGAGTTTTAGCGCCGGTTCGGCGTATTTTGCGTAATCGTAGGCGAAATATCCCACAAGACCGCCCGCGAACGGCGGCAGATAATCAAACTTAACGCTTTTATACCGCTCTAATATTTCCCCAATGTGTTTGTT
>DOZQ01000235.1:17970-24456 GCA_003517915.1 Oscillospiraceae bacterium
CAGGTTATTTCTTTTTTCGGGTCATACCCTAAAAAAGTATATCTGCCCCAAGTCTTTTTATCTTCCGCGCTTTCAAGCATAAAGCAGTGTCCGCTGAGCGTTTTAAGTGTTCTCATCACCTGAACAGGAGTAAATTCGTCAGAGTATATTTCGGTGCCCAGCGGCATAACGCGGCATTGCTTACTTTCCGCAATGATTTTCGCTTCATCAAGGGTTGGTCTTATCATGTCTATATCTCCTTTTTCTCAACGGCGGCACGTATTTTAAGTTCATCCATCAGGTTTTCAAATTGGTTGAGATCAAGCGACTGCGCACCGTCACATAATGCCTTCGCGGGATTGTTATGCGTTTCCACCATAATACCGTCCGCTCCGACCGCGAGAGCCGCTTTGGCAAGAGGAGGCACAAGGCTTCTTATTCCTGACGCGTGGCTTGGGTCCGCAATAACCGGCAGATGCGTTTTTTGCTTGAGAAGAACCACGGCGGACAAATCCAATGTGTTTCTTGTCATTGTTTCAAACGTGCGGATACCGCGCTCGCACAAAATGACCTGACCGTTTCCCGCGGATACGATGTATTCGGCGCTCATTAAAAGCTCATCAATCGTATTGGCAAGCCCGCGTTTGAGCAGTACGGGTTTTTTCAGCTTGCCGACCTCTTTAAGCAAATCGAAATTCTGCATATTCCGCGCGCCGATCTGTACGATATCAATCTCTTCAAACAGCTCTATTTGCGTTTGATTCATGATTTCTGAAACAATAGGGAGTCCGGTCTTTCGCTTTACCGTTTTCAGCATTTCAAGTCCCTGAGCCTGCCTGCCTTGAAAAGCGTACGGCGACGACCTGGGCTTGAACGCTCCGCCGCGAAGTATTTTAGCGTCGCTTTTTTGAACACTCAGGGCAATCTCCAGAATCTGCTCCTCACTCTCGACCGAACACGGCCCAGATATAACGGTAAAGTAACCTTCTCCGACAGAAACGCCGCCCACACGGATAATCGTGTTGTCCTCATGCACCGTCCGGTTGACGGCCTTATACTGCTCGGTTATGCGCTTACCGTATGAAACTATCTCCGAGGTCTGCACTGCGTGATCCAAATCCACCTCAGCCGTGTTTCCAATAAGGCATACGGCGGTATGCTCCGTTCCGATGCTCAAAATCGTTGAAAAACCTTTTTGTTCCCACCCGGATATAAAGCTGTCAATTTTTTCTTTTTTCACATTGGGATAAAGTATAAATACCATCTTGTCTCTCCTTTGCATAACAAAAACGTCCTTGATAAAGCTAAATGCTTTATCAAGGACGAATAATACAAATCCGCGGTGCCACCTTGATTCACGGGGGTAATCCCCGTACTCTTTGCAGGATACCAACATATCCCCCGCAACTGACGTATGCGTTACGTCATGGAATACTCGGCTCATTTAAGCCTTTGACCATGCCCTCGGCAGTCCATTTAACAATCTGCGTTTCTATCCGGCTCTCAGCTTGCCCGGACTCTCTGTACAGCGCATATACTGTTTTTATCTCTGCCTCAACGGTTTGATAATATTAAATTTTTAATATTATATTATGCTTAGATTGATTTGTCAATATTTTTTTGAGTGTCTATCAGAGCAATTTAAGCTTGCAGGTTTATTTGTCTAAATTGTCTGCCATATATAAAAATTGAATTACACCGCGAATTGATTAATCTAAAACAGGCGCTGCCGCGTTGACTTATATTTGCCCGAGACGTATAATATAGTCAACGAACTTGAAATCGGTTTGTCTCCCCGGTCTATTTTCCGCCGCGCTGTACCCGCGTCGCATGGAATATCCGCATATGCCGAATTCCTCCGCCTCGCCGCGGCAAAAATATCCTCGGGGACTCTTTACTGGTTTCAAGTTCGGTATATATTCATAAAGTTTTTTGAGGCCTAGTGTATTTTCTTTGCAAAGCTCATAAACGCAAACAAGAACTACCCCGGGCGGGTAGGGTAAACAGAGGCGGTGCGTTATATAATAAAGGTATAATTCTCTAAAGTGTCGATTACACAGCCGGAGAAAGGAACGCGCACCGCTCATGAAAAAGATCGGTTTCATTACAACGAATAAGGTGCTCGCCCAAAGCTTGGCGGCAGCGATAAAGAACTATCCGGATCTGGGGTTTGAGCCTTGCCTGCTTATAAACCCCGATCAAGTACTGCTGGATGCGGAAATCCAAAACATAGAAATCGCGGTCGTTGACATGACATGGAGCGCACAGGAAAAATCTCATTCGGTATTCTCTTTATGCAAGGGACTGCATAAGGTGGTACCATGCGGCAAGATTTTTCTGCTTGTTCCGCAGCGTGACCCATTGGCTAAGGATATTGCAATGAGAGCAATTAAATGTAACCTCGCGGACGACTATGTTTTTTTTGACGTCTCGCTGGACTATCTGCTCACAAAGCTATTGGCTTTATAATAGAGGTGATCTGTGGTGAACGGAAAAGCCATAAAAAATATCCGGCGCGTCACGGCGCTTGTTTTTTTATGCCTTATTATACTTTCGGGCAGCGGATGCTCACAAAGCGCCGATAATAATTCGGGTTCCGGCAAAAACGTTGTTGTGTGTATTGACGACGAATTTTCCTCTTATCCGGAAGTGCTTTCTCAGATACTGCCGGACTATACTCTGGAACGCGCGGATAACTCTCCCTTTAGGAACCTGCAAAACGGCAAGGTCAGCGAAGCCTTCGATCCCCATGCGGTTTCGGCACTTGAGACCGGAGCCGCGAAGCACTGGTACCCGCAGTATCTGGCCACGGTGGTTATCGCCGTTGACCGTGAGCTTACAGACGCAAAAATCAGCAGTTGGAGCGATCTGCCCGGCTCGGGCGAAGCCGTGGGTTTTTCCGGGAAGCATCTTTTAAGCTATGAGACGTTGATGTCCGCAGTGGCCTACGGCCTGACGGGAGAAGGCTATTCGCTGAAAAGCGCGGCCCGCTTGCTGGCCGCGCTGAACGCGCAAGGCCGCCTGATTCAAAATTCCTATGAGTCCCCCATACTGATATGCTATGATTATGCCGCCGCCCGGCTTATTAAGAACGGACGAAAGCTGGAAATTATAGTGCCTGCCGAGGGTACGCTGAGCTATGAAAAAGGCTTGCTCTCTACTGACGAGCTTACATTTTCCGGCGATACCGAGGCCTTGCTGCTGTCAAACGGCTTCCGCCTTTTAAACGGGTGCTGTGACACCTCCCTCTACCCCGCTCCCAAAGCCTATGAAAACGCTCACAGCATAAAGGACTATACTAATTTTAGCACCGTAAGCTATGACGCGACCCGTATTATACGGCGGGATGTGTTCGGTATCCGCCTCTATTCTGCCGCAGACGGCCGAGAAAACCAATACCTAGTCTTGCTCTATATCATGCTGGTGGCGGTCTGGATCATCTCCATTATTAACCGAGCCGTTCAAAAAGGAGTGCGCCGCGCCGCGCTTTATACCGGAATCGTATTAATCGGCTGGATCACCGCCCGACTTATCAGCTGGACGCTGGATAACAGCAGCTTCTTTAACCGCACGTTTTGGTACAGCTATTATATATTCCAATTATCACTGCCGCTTATAATTTTATGGCTGGCCTGGATTATTGACAAGCCGGAGAGCAGCCAGGCTTTACCGATATGGATGCGCGCGGTTCATTTGGTAAACGCAGTTCTGCTTTTGCTTGTGCTGTCGAACAACCTGCACCATCTGGTATTTATCCCGGATATGGCGAATCCCAAATGGAGCTCTACATATACCTATACTTACGGTTTTGTTTTTTATCTGGTTCAGGCCGGCTGCTGGATTCCGTTGGTAAGCGGTGTCGTTATGTTGCTGTATAAGGGGCGGCACGGGCTGCGCAAACGAGGCGTGCTGTTCGTATTGGCATTATTCGGCCTGCTGGCGACCTATGCCATAGGATATATGCTGCGAATTCCCATCGCGTGGGAAAGTGATTTNNCTGCTGCTTTTTGAGGCCTGCATCCGCAGCGGCATGATACCGGTAAATTCCAAATACGTGAAGCTGTTTGCCCACTCCCCATTAAGTATGCAGATCACAAACAAATCAGATACTGTGGTACTCTCCTCAGAATATGCGAAAACAAACAACAAGGCGGTATACGCAGGCTCACGCGTGCCCTCTCGTATACCGAAGCAATACAATGAAACCACTCTGCTGTTTTCGGATGAAATAACCGGAGGTTACGTATACTGGCAAGAGGATATCTCTAAGATAGTTATGTTACATAAGGAAATAGAAGAGTCTGTAAAAAAGCTTAAAGCCGCCAATGAACTTCTTGTGAAAGAAGAAGCGATAAAAAGGGCGGTAAGCGAGGAAACCGCTCGGACACAGCTGATGGAACAGCTTGAAAAAGAGATATCCGCGCATATTACTCGCCTGTCCGCAATGATAGAGCGACTTTACAGCGCGGAAGACCCAAAAAAAGCAACCGCGCGCGTAACCTTGCTGCTTGCCTATATCAAACGGAGATGCAATCTTTTCTTTAGGGAGCGGGAATCGGATTTATTTAATGCGGATGAACTGACGGGTTATATGGACGAGCTTTCAGGAATGGCAGGCTACTGCGGTATCCAAATAATTTTTACATGTGAACTGAACGCAAGCGTCCCTGTTCGCATGGCGACGGTTTTTTATGATTTTTTCTATAATGTACTCGACTGGGCGGCCGGGCTGAGCAATTTGCGTATCCTTGCGCATCTTGGCCGTGAGAGCGGAAATATCGTCTTGCGTATGCTGCCCTCAGAAGACGCGCGTTCATTCCAGTTGGATGAAACTGTTCTCGCGGCAATTCTCGCGGAAAACGGCTGCTATACGGTAAAAGAGCTGGATAACGATGCCTCCGGCATAAGCCTTTCGTTACCCGAAGGAGGTGCATATGATGGCTGAGTTTTATATTTGGCCGCGAAGCGTTTGTTACCTGCTAACCTTCATTATAGCTTTATGTGTGCTGTCGCAGACATTGACGGCAGCGGTAAGCTTCTACCGCCATCCCCGCAGCCGGAGCCGGATTTTTGAAATGATTTTGGAATCGCTTATTTTGGGACATGTATTTATATGTTCCCTGCTTCACGGCCAGGCAATGATGGGGTATGGTATGGGTTTGTTTACTCCCGGCGGATACATCGGCTTGCGAATCACCTTTTTTATTGCAGTCGCGTTGCTCACAGTTCTCATCACAGCAGAAACCCGAAATCCGCGGGCTTTGATTGCTCTCGCCGCCGCTGGCCTTACACTTCCGCTCACGCAGCGGCTGACGGGCCGCCTGTTCGCCTATTTATACGTGGCCGCCATAATGTTCTGGCTTGTGCGAAGCATCCTCATAGGGCTTTTGCGCTGGCGTGAAATAAGAACAACTATATCCGCGCTGTCTGTCAAAAGCGCTTTAGATTCCCTGAATACCGGCGTCATGTTTTGTGAAAATAGCGGGTTTATTGTACTTTGCAACATGCAGATGCAGCGGCTAATGACTGTTATCACCGGTGAAATTCGGCGGAGCGGCGAGCAATTTATCAGCCTGCTTGAATCGGGGGATATAAGTCACGGGTGTAAAATCACATGGTTTGAAGGTGAGAACGCGTGTCGACTGCCAGACGGTTCTGTCTGGCTGTTTGCCCAAGCCGATCTGNNTAACCGAAAGATGGAAGCTGACCGTAAAGCTGCGCTCACAGAACGAGGAGCTCGCCCGGCGGCAGCAAGAGCTTATAAAGACACTCGGCAGGCTGCAAACACTCAGCCATGAACGGGAAATGCAAAGATCCAAAATGCGCGCTCATGATATACTCGGCGGACGGCTGAGCCTGCTGCTGCGTATGCTCCAAAGCGAGCCGGCGCCGGATTATAGTCTGCTTAGTTCTCTGAGCTTGGGGCTGATGGATGAGCTGAAAGCGGCGGAAAGCGCGAATTCCCCGCAGAATGATATGGATATACTTAAACAGACATTTGAATCCATCGGGGTGGAGATTAAGTTTGACGGAGAGCTGCCTCAGGATGATGAAAAAGGTAAGTTGTTTATTGATATCTCAAAAGAAGCGGTGACAAACGCCGTGAGGCATGGCTTTGCCACAAAAGTCTGCATCACTATGCGTGTAGAGGAAGGCCGCCGCAAAATAAAGATTACCGATAACGGCGGACTGCCTGTCGTAGAGATAAAAGAGGGCGGCGGCATAAGCGGCATGAGAAACCGCCTGAAGGCGTTTGGCGGTCGGCTTAACGTTGCTGCCCGTCCCGGTTTTACGCTGACTGTCGATTTACCGGAGGAAAAAAATTATGCATAAAGTGCTTATCATTGACGATCATCAGTCCATGTGCGATTCGCTGACACTGGTGCTGGAGAGCACCGGCGGATTTTCTGTGATCGGCAAGCTGCCCAGAGCGGATCACGCAGAGTTATATTGCCGGCGTGTGAAGCCCGATCTGATTTTCATGGACGTATGCACCGAGGAAGGCGC
>DOZQ01000235.1:24511-24672 GCA_003517915.1 Oscillospiraceae bacterium
CCCACGCCTTTGTGTTCAAAAGCAGGAGTCTCGAATATTTTGCGGAGGTCGCAAACGGCGTAATGCGGGGGGAGTCCTTTTTTCCAAAACCCAAAACCATTCCCATGCCCTTGGGCGAGGCTCCGCTGACCGAGCGTGAGATGGAGGTGCTGCGGCTCATG